>DATKAN010000049.1 GCA_035498035.1 Nitrospiria bacterium | reverse complement strand
GGTGATGCCGGGGGACAATGTGCGGATGGACGTGGAGTTGATCACGCCGATCGCGATGGAGAAGGAGTTGCGGTTTGCGATCCGGGAAGGCGGCCGCACGGTCGGTGCGGGGGTCATCAGTGAAGTCATCGCGTAAAAAAGGGCGGGTCCATGGTTGATCAGAGAATTCGAATACGACTTAAAGGGTATGATTACCGGGTCCTGGACCAGTCCGTCGTGGAGATTGTGGAGACGGTGAAGCGAACCGGGGCCAAGGTGTCCGGACCGATCCCGCTGCCGACGGTGATCAACAAATTTACGGTATTGCGGTCGCCTCACGTCGATAAGAAATCGCGTGAACAGTTCGAAATTCGAACGCACAAGCGCCTCATCGACATCCTGGAGCCGACACAGGACACCATGGACGCCTTGATGAAGTTGAACTTGTCGGCCGGAGTCGACGTCGAGATCAAAACATGACGGTACAAGGATTGATCGGTCAAAAATTAGGGATGAGCCAGATCTACGGCGAAAACGGGAAAATCGTTCCGGTCACCGTGATTGCGGCGGGGCCATGCCGTGTCGTCCTTAAGAAGACGAAGGAACGGGACGGTTATGAAGCCGTTCAGCTTTCGTTCTTGGAGGTCCCGGAAAAAAAGCTCCCCAAGGCGGAGCGGGGCCATTTAAAGAAAGCTAATGTGCCTTTTGCAAAACACCTGCGCGAATTCAAGGGCGATCTCAAGGCCCTGGAAGTCGGTGCGGTGATCGGTGCGGATCAGTTCCAGAAGGGTGAGCTCGTTGATGTCATCGGGACGTCGAAGGGAAAAGGCTTCGCCGGCGTCGTGAAGCTGCATCATTTTGCCGGAGGCCCCGCGACACACGGTTCCATGTTTCACCGGCAACCCGGCTCGATCGGCAGCAGTTCCTGGCCGTCCCGTGTCCGGAAAAATAAGCGGCTCCCGGCGCACATGGGGAACGAGCAGGTGACGGTGCAGGGCCTGGAGGTGGTCGAGGTGCGGAAGGATGAAAACCTGCTATTTATAAGAGGGGCGGTGCCGGGTTTCAAGGGTGCCATCGTGCTCATTAAACGTTCGACTCGAACATAAGCGAAGTAAAAACATGCCAACGATTGATGTGGTCAATTTAAGCAAGGAAAAAGTCGGCACGGTGGACTTGGACGAGCGTCTTTTTGCGGCCAAGGTTAACAAACCGCTGATACATGAAGCCGTAGTCATGCAACAGGCGTCCCGGCGGCAGGGAACGGCCGCGACAAAGACGCGGGGGCTGGTCAGCGGCGGCGGAAAAAAACCATGGCGCCAAAAAGGAACGGGACGTGCCCGGGCCGGTTCCACTCGCTCTCCCCTCTGGCGGGGCGGGGGAACGACCTTCGGCCCGACGCCGCGGGACTATGGGTATGCCTTTCCGAAGAAGAAATACCGCGCGGCCCTGCGGGGTGTTTTAACGGCCAAGTTAAACGACGGAGCCGTGCTTGTCGTTGAGAGGTTGGAACTGGGCGAGGGGAAGACGAAACAGGTGGCGCAGATTCTGAAAAACCTCGAGGCGACCGGAAGGACCGTTATTGTGGCCTCAACCATCGACGAGAAATTGGCCCGTGCGGTCCGGAACATTCCCGGGCTGAAACTGCTGGCGGTTCAAGGTTTGAATGTTTACGATCTAGTTTGTGCCCGGCATTTGCTGATTCCTCAGGAGGTCCTTTCACGGATTCGGGAGGTCTGGTCATGACCCGGGATCCGCACCAGGTTCTCCTCCGCCCGCTGTTGACCGAGAAGATGACCGAGCTCAAGGAGGCACAAAACAAGGTCTGCTTTCTTGTGCATCCGTGGTCCAACAAGATCGAGATCAAACGGGCGGCCGAAGAGGTTTTGAAAGTCAAAGTTGAGGCGGTCCATATCATCAATACGAAGGGGAAGCGCAAACGCTTGGGCCGCTTTGAGGGAAAGCGGGCGGATCTGAAAAAAGCGATTCTGACCCTTAAAAAAGGTGAAAAGCTGGAATTGTTTGAAGGAGTATAGGGAAGTTAAGCCAGAGACAGTAGGGATCAACGATGCCGATTAAACAGTATAAGCCGACCTCCCCGGGCCGTCGGGCCATGACCGGTTTTACATTTGAGGAGATTACCAAGACGGAGCCCGAGAAGCGTCTTGTGACGTTTCGGGTTCCGTCCGGTGGAAGGAACAACCGCGGAAAGATGACCGTCCGCCACCGGGGCGGCGGACATAAACGGGCCTATCGCATCATTGATTTTAAACGGGACAAATTTAACATCCCGGCCAAGGTGATCGCGATCGAGTACGATCCGAACCGCTCATCCCGGATCGCCCTCCTGCAATATGCCGATGGTGAAAAACGGTACATAATCGCCCCGGTGGGCATCGGCGTCGGAGATCGCGTTCTTTCCAGCAACGATGCCGAGATAAAACCCGGAAATGCGCTCCCGTTAGCGGTGATTCCGGTCGGTACGCAAGTCCACAACCTCGAGTTGAAGCCCGGCAAGGGCGCGCAGCTGGCCCGCAGCGCCGGCGCGTTTGCGCAGATCATGGGGCGGGAGACGGACTATGTCCAGGTGCGGTTGGGGTCCGGCGAATTGCGGCGGATCCATGGCCGTTGTCTTGCAACGGTGGGCCAGGTCGGAAATCTTGACCATGAAAACATCTCGATCGGAAAGGCGGGGCGGAAACGGTGGATGGGCCGTCGGCCGATCGTTCGAGGACTGGCCATGAATCCGGTGGATCACCCGCACGGCGGGGGAGAAGGTAAATCCGGACAGGGAAATCCCCATCCCGTATCACCATGGGGATTGCCCACGAAAGGATACAAGACTCGTAAAAGGAAAAACACAAATCAATTTATCATCAAACGACGAAATTAAAGGAGAGAGTCCGTGCCCCGGTCGGTTAAAAAAGGCCCTTTTGTAGATGCGAAATTGATGGAAAAAATCGCGGTCCTCAATGAGGCCAATGACAAGAAGATCATAAAGACCTGGGCCCGACGGTCGACGATCGTGCCGGAGATGATCGGCCACACGATGGCGGTTCACAACGGTAAAAAGTTCATCCCGGTCTACGTGACCGAAAATATGGTCGGGCACAAGCTGGGAGAATTTGCGCCCACGCGCTTCTTCAAAGGACACGGTCAGGCAAGAACGGAAAAAGCGACGGCGCTCAAGTAGGCCCGTCCAACCCTGGACTTGTATTGGGAGCGGAAATATTTATGGCGACGGAAGCAAAGGCGATCCTGAGATTCGTGAGGGTGGCCCCGCGCAAGGCGAGAATGGTAATCGACCTCATTCGAGGTCAGCAGGTGGCGGAGGCGTTCAACATATTGAAGTTCACGCCCCGGTCGGCCTCGCGCGTGGTGGAAAAAGTCCTCAAGTCGGCGGTGGCCAACGCGGAGAATCTGGAGATCGGCGATCCGGATGATCTTTGGGTGAGCCGGGTCTACGTGGACGGCGGGCCGATTCTGAAGCGGTTCAATGCCCGTTCGATGGGACGGGCTAATCCGATTAAGAAAAGAACCAGCCATATCACGGTGGTGGTGTCGCCGAAGGTCGCGGGCCATGGAAAAGCGCCTTCTGAACCGGCGAAGGCGCGAAAACCGGCCCCGGCGAAATAGCGAATCAACCGGATAAGAGAGGAAGACGTGGGACAGAAAGTCAATCCGATCGGGTACCGACTCGGGTACATCAAAACCTGGAATTCGCGCTGGTATGCGGAAAAGGACTATGCCAAGTTGTTGCACGAAGATCTCAAGATACGGCGTATGGTCAAGGAAAAACTGGCCCATGCCGGCGTCTCAAAGATCGAGATCGAACGCTCCGGCAATCAGGCCAAAATCAATATTCATACCGCCCGCCCCGGAATCATCATCGGACGGAAGGGAGCCGAGGTGGACAAGCTGAAGTCCGAACTGGAATCCAAAACGGGTCGCCAGGTCTACATCAATATCAAAGAGATTCGCAAGCCGGAGATCGACGCCCAGTTGGTGGCCGAAAACATCGCGGTGCAGTTGGAAAAACGGGTGGCGTTCCGACGGGCCATGAAAAAAAGCGTTCAGGCGGCGTTGCGTTTGGGGGCCCAGGGAATCAAGATCACCTGCGCGGGAAGGCTGGGCGGATCGGAAATCGCGAGGACGGAATGGTACCGCGAGGGCCGCGTGCCCCTGCACACCCTGAGGGCCGACATCGATTTCGGGTTGGCCGAAGCCCGTACCGCCTTCGGACAGATCGGGGTGAAGGTTTTGATCTATAAGGGTGAAATGATGCCGATGCTGCCGGAAAAACAGGAAGGCCGCTTGGATATGTCGTCGGAGCGACGCTGATGCTGAGTCCCAAGAAAGTCAAATTCAGAAAAATGCATAAAGGCCGGCGATTCGGAAAGGCCTATCGGGGATCGGAACTGTCTTTTGGCGAGTTCGGGTTGAAGGTTCTGGCCCCGGCCTGGCTTACGGCGCGACAGCTGGAAGCCGCGCGTATCGCCATGACCCGGTTTGTGAAGCGTGGCGGTAAAATTTGGATCCGGGTGTTTCCGGACAAACCCATCACCAAGAAACCCGCCGAGACGCGGATGGGAAAAGGAAAAGGCAATCCGGAATTGTGGGTGGCCTCCGTCCGACCGGGCCGGATCATCTACGAGATGGACGGCGTGACCCGGGACGTGGCCGAGGAGGCCTTTCGGCTGGCCGCGTACAAGCTTCCGGTGGCTACCCAACTGATTGCGAGAGGGAAGATCTGATGGAACTCCAGGAATTGCGGAATTTAACGATCGATGAGTTGACCCTGAAGGAAAAGGACCTTCGAAAAGAGCTATTCAACCTGCGGTACCAATTGATGAGCGGACGGATTGAGAATCCCCAACAGATCAAGAACTCGCGCCGAGAGATTGCGCGGATCCAGACCGTGGTTCGTGAAAAACGGTCGGGTGGGGCGGGTAAAACGGCATCATGATGAAAGGACGTTAATCTATGTCGGCAGAAGCAGGACCGAAGAAACGGCGCCGGACTTTTATCGGGGAGGTCATCAGCCACCGCATGAACAAGACGGTCGTGGTGATGATTGAAAGGGTCTTTCTTCATCCGACCTATAAAAAGGTGGTACGCAAAACCACCAAATTGAAGGCCCACGATGAACAGAACGAGTGTCAGGTCGGCGATACGGTGAAAATCCTGGAAAGCCGGCCGATCAGCAAAGAGAAGCATTGGCGCGTCATTGAAATTGTTCAGCGGTCCCGGGGCGTCGCTCCCGCGGAAGTGCAGAACCCGGCCGCGTTGTCGTAACAACGGCCTTGTGGAGTGAGGCAGTCGAATGATTCAAGATTATACCATGCTGGATGTGGCCGATAACTCGGGGGCCAAGAAAGTCATGTGTTTTCACGTCATGGGCGGATCGGGGAGGCGTTACGCGACCATCGGCGATGTGATCACCGTGGCCGTCAAAGAAGCCATTCCGCAGGCCGCTGTGAAAAAAGGGGATGTGGCGAAGGCCGTCGTCGTCAGGACGGTCAAGGAGATCCGGAGGGAAGACGGTTCCTATATCCGCTTCGACCGGAACGCCGCGGTCCTGATCAATCCCCAGGGCGAACCGATCGGGACTCGGATCTTCGGTCCGGTCGCCCGGGAACTCCGGGGAAAGAAGTTCATGAAAATTATTTCCCTGGCGCCGGAGGTGCTCTAATCATGGGAGCCGTGATGAGCGAATCGCGAATCGTCCTTCCGAAATTCCGGGTCCGAAAAGGGGACACCGTGATGATCATGACCGGAAAGGACAAGGGAAAAACCGGAAAGGTCCTGGAAGTGGATCGCTCGACCCACCGCGTATTCGTCGAGAAGCTGAATATCATCAAACGGCATATGAAGCCGAGCCAGAAACACCGGCAGGGCGGGATCATTGAGAAGGAAGGCCCGATCCAGCTTTCGAATGTCATGATCGTCTGTCAAAATTGCGGAAAGACGGCGCGGGTCGGGATGCGCCGCATCGATGACGGTCAAAAACTCCGTTACTGCAAGAAATGCGGGGAAATCATCGATCGCGGGTAGTGGACGGCCGGACACGCGAGCAAGAAGAGGAGGCTCCGTCCGGCCTGGCCGGTGAAAGCGAGGATCGGGCTATGCCCGTCCGAGCGCCGGGGGGGCATCGGAGGAGCGGAGCCCGCACGGGCCCCCACAGATAATAGCGGCGACGCGAGCCCCTGTAATTCAGTCGGAGGAAGGCATGGCCAAGGCCAAACAGACAGCAAAACCAGAAAAGGCGAAGTCGCCCAAGACGGAAAACCGGGAAAAGGCCAAGGAGAAGGCCAAGGAAAAAACAAAACCGGCCCAGGAGCAGTCCCTTCCGCCTCGCCTGAAGGAGAAATACCGGGAAAGAGTTGTCCCCGACTTGATGAAGCAATTTTCCTACAAAAATCCCATGCAGGTTCCTCGTCTTGAGAAGGTCGTGATCAACGTTGGAATGGGGGAAGCCATCCAGAACGCCAAACTGTTGGAGGCGGCCGTCAATGAGCTCACCCTCATTACCGGCCAGAAACCGGTCGTGACCCGCGCCAAGAAATCGATTTCAGGGTTTAAGTTGCGGCAAGGAATGGCCATCGGGTGCAAGGTGACGCTTCGCGGCGGACGGATGTACGAATTTTTGGACCGATTTTTTAATGTGGCGCTTCCCCGGATTCGGGATTTTAAAGGCGTTTCGCCGAAATCGTTTGACGGCCGCGGAAATTACAGCCTGGGCCTCAAGGAGCAGCTCCTCTTTCCGGAGATCCGATATGACGATGTGGTGGCCACGCACGGGATGGACATCACGATCGGGACCACGGCGAGATCCAACGATGAGGGCAAGGCCTTGTTAGGGTTATTGGGGTTGCCGTTTCGAACTTAAAACCAGGGGGAGGGGGCGTGGCCAAAAAAGCACTGATCCACAAAGCACAAGCGGAGCCGAAGTTCGCGGTTCGAAAATACAACCGTTGCCCCGTCTGCGGCCGCTCCCGGGGATTTTTAAGGAAGTTCCGCATGTGCCGGATCTGTTTCCGGAACTTGAGCCTTCGGGGGGATATCCCCGGCGTAGTCAAGTCCAGCTGGTAGGAGGAATTCACCGTCGATGATGACCGACCCTATTTCTGATATGTTGAACCGGATGCGAAACGCCATTCGACGCAAGTACGAGTCCGTCGACATTCCGGCTTCAAAACTCAAGCAAAACATCGCCCGCCTCTTGAAGGAAGAGGGCTACATCCGAGGCCTCGAGACGGTGTCGGAAGGTCCTCACCCGGTGCTTCGGATCAAACTGAAATACGTGAACGAAGTCCCGATCATCAACGGCCTGAGAAGGATCAGCCGGCCGGGCCGCAGGGTTTATGTGAAAAAGGACGGCATCCCCAAGGTGCGTGGGGGCTTGGGGACGGCGGTGATGTCGACCCAACAAGGCATGATGACCGACCGTGAATCGAGGAAACGCCAGGTCGGCGGCGAAGTGATCTGCTACATTTGGTGAATTAAACATTCAGGTGGATGACGATGTCTCGTGTGGGTAAAAAGCCGATCTTGATTCCGTCCGGCGTCCAGGTCAAGGTGGACGAAAAGAAGGTTCATATCAAGGGCCCAAAAGGGGAGCTGTCCCGTTTGATGGAAAGCGGGATCGGGGCCAAGGTGGAAGACGGTCGCGTGGTTGTCACACGGCAAAGCGACGACCGCCTTCAGCGGGCCAAGCACGGCCTGTTCCGCAGCGATCTCAATAACATGGTGAACGGTGTTTCTCAAGGTTACCAGAAGACGTTGGAAATCAGCGGGGTCGGTTTTCGTGCCCAGGTTCAGGGCCGCAACTTGACCTTGGCCTTGGGTTTTTCGCATCCGACGGTTTTTGTTCTGCCCGCCGGAATTGATGCGAGCGTGGATAAACAAACCGTCATCACGATAAAGGGCGCCGACAAGTACCTGGTCGGGCAGGTCGCGGCCGAGATTCGGGATCTGAAGCGGCCGGAACCTTACAAGGGAAAAGGGATTAAATACTCGGGTGAAGTGATCGAGCGGAAAGAAGGAAAGACGAGCAAGTAGGGAACAAGCGGAGAGAAAGGACGATGTTAAACGTTCACACAAAACTCGAATCGAGGATGCGTCGCCACCAACGGGTGCGAAAAACGGTCTTCGGCCTTCCACAACGTCCCCGTCTCGTGGTCTTTCGGAGCAATCAACACATCTACGCACAAATCGTGGACGATACCGCGGGGAAGACCGTGGCGGCGGCATCGACTTTGGATCCGGAATGCAAAAAGGGTGTGCCGCGCGGCAATAACCGGAAAGCGGCCGAGGCGGTGGGGCAGCTGATCGCAAAACGGGCGCTGGCCCAAGATATCAAAACGGTGGTGTTTGATCGGGGCGGTTACCTGTTTCACGGTCGGGTGAAAGCCCTGGCGGATGCGGCGCGCCAGGGGGGATTGATATTTTAAGGCCGACGCTTCGAGGCGCCTGTCGGACGAGCCAGGCAAGACCGTGTTTTTTTTACTACAAGGAGTGAGCTGCGGTGAAAGTCAATCCGAATGATCTGACTCTGAAGGACAAGGTGGTTTTTATCAACCGTGTCGCCAAAGTGGTTAAAGGGGGCAAGCGTTTCAGCTTCAGCGCGCTGGTCGTGGTCGGCGATGGCCACGGCTATGTTGGAATGGGCAAGGGAAAGGCGGCGGAAGTCCCGGATGCGATCCGAAAAGCCGTTGAGAGGGCCAAAAAAGACCTGATCAAGGTTCCGTTAAAAAACACGACGATTCCGTACACCGTTACGGGAAATTACGGGGCCGAGGAGGTCCTGCTGAAGCCGGGAGCGGAAGGGGTCGGCGTGATAGCCGGAGGGGCCGTGCGGGCCGTAATGGAAGTTTGTGGAATTCATAACGTGGTGAGCAAGTCACTGGGAAGCGGCAATCCGAACAACGTGGTCAGGGCCACGTTGAACGGGCTTCAAAAACTCCAGGCGCCGGATGAAATCAGGAACATGCGCCGTTCGGATCTGTCGGAAGAGGCGGGCCATGTCGGCAAACCGGCCGCGTAATTTAGCCATTACGTTACGACGCAGCGTCATCGGATATCCCCGGGAGAAGCGGGACGTGGTCCGGTCCCTCGGGCTACGACGCATTCGACACACCGTAATTCGGGCGGATACCCCGCAGACCCGGGGTATGATCGCACAAATTTTTCACCTGATCGATGTGAAAGAGGTCCCGGCATGAGGCTTCACGAATTACAACCGCAAATCGGTTCCCGTAAAAAAGAGAAACGGATCGGAAGAGGGATCGGCTCGGGACACGGCAAGACATCCACGAAGGGACATAAGGGAGGCCTTGCGAGAAGCGGGGGCGGGGGAAAGGGGCCCGGGTTTGAGGGTGGCCAAATGCCCTTGATCCGTCGCATCCCGAAGCGCGGTTTTACAAACCGTTTCCGTGACGAGGCCGCGGTGGTGAATTTGGAGAGTCTGAACCGGTTCGATGGGAAATCGACCGTTACTCCGGACCAGTTGAAAGAGGCCGGGTTGGTCCGTCGATCCGCAACCGCCGTGAAAATCCTGGGTCAGGGGGAGTTGAGCAAAGCGCTGACGATTCAAGCCCACCGATTCAGCCGATCCGCATCGGAGAAGATCCAGAAAGCGGGCGGGAGGGCCGAAACGATAAAGACGACTTCTGGAAAAACAAGTCAGTCGGAGAAGGCGCGGTAGGTTTTGAGGAGCGGCGAAGGTGTTTGAGCGTTTTATTACCAATCTCCAGAACATATTTCATATCCCGGAACTTCGCCATCGGATCCTGTTCACCCTGGGGATGCTGGCCGTATATCGAATCGGCGCCCACATCCCGACGCCGGGCATTAACAACGAAGCCCTCAGTGAGTTCCTGGCGGCCCAGGGTGGAGCGCTTCTCGGATTCCTCGACATTTTTTCGGGCGGGGCGCTGTCCCGGCTGACCATCTTCGCGCTGGGCATCATGCCGTATATCAGCGCCTCCATCATCCTTCAGCTTTTGACGGTCGTCATTCCGACGCTTTCAAAGCTGGCCAAGGAGGGCGAGCGCGGACGCAAGAAGATCATCCAGTACACGCGTTACGGAACGGTGGTCATTTCACTCATCCAGTCCTTCGGTATCTCCGTCGGCCTGGAGGGGATGAACAACGGGACCTTTGTCCAGCACCCGGGCCTGTCCTTTCGCATCATGACGATGATCACCCTGACGGCCGGGACCGCGTTTCTGATGTGGCTGGGCGAGCAAATTACCGAACGGGGGATCGGGAACGGGATCTCGTTGATCATTTTCTCTGGGATCGTGGCTCGAATGCCGTCGGCCTTGATCAACACCTACCGTCTGTATGATACGGGGCAGTTGAATCTGTTTTTCCTCGTCGTGCTGGCCCTCCTGATGATCGGGGTCGTGTCGGCGATCGTCTTTCTGGAGAGCGCCCGGCGGAAGATACCGGTTCAATATGCGAAGCGCGTGGTCGGGAGGCGGGTCTACGGGGGACAGAGCACGCATATCCCGTTGAAGATCAATACCGCGGGCGTGATCCCCCCGATCTTTGCCTCGTCGATCATTGCCTTCCCGGCGACGATCACCGGCTTCATACAGATTCCCTGGGTCCACGACATCTCCCGGCAGCTCGCTCCGGGATCGATGCTTTATACCGTATTGTACGTGGGGATGATCGTTTTTTTCTGTTTTTTTTATACCGCGGTCGTCCTCAACCCGGTCGATATGGCGGATAACATGAAAAAGTACGGCGGGTTTATCCCCGGAATCCGGCCGGGCCAGCGGACGGCCGACTATATCTATCAGGTGCTGACCCGGATCACCTTTGTCGGCGCCATCTACCTGGCGGTCGTCTGCGTGATTCCGGAGATTCTAATTTATAAGATGGGGGTGCCGTTTTTCTTCGGCGGGACGTCGCTGTTGATCGTGATCGGCGTGGGTCTGGACACGGCCCAGCAGATCGAGTCCCATATGTTGACACGGCATTACGAGGGTTTTCTCTCGAAGGGCCGCCTAAGGGGAAGGGCGGGATAGGCGGGGCGCGGCGTGCGATTGATTTTTCTCGGTCCACCGGGCGTGGGAAAAGGAACTCAAGCGGAGCGGCTATCGGCTCAACGGGGTATTCCGAAAATATCGACCGGGGATATCCTGCGCGAGGCGGTGCAGAGAAAAACGTCCCTCGGTGTTCAGGCCAAATCGTTTATGGATGGCGGCCAGCTTGTTCCCGACGAGGTGGTCATCGGCATCATCCGGGAGCGGTTGAAGGAATCGGATGCGAAGGAGGGTTTTATCCTGGACGGTTTTCCAAGAACGGTGCCGCAGGCCGAGGCGCTGATTTCGATGCTTCGTCAGGACCAGCGGAGCATAGACCGGGTCCTGAATTTCGAGCTGGCGGATGACGAATTGATCCGGCGTCTGGCGGGCCGATGGAGTTGTCCGA
Organism: Nitrospiria bacterium; assembly: GCA_035498035.1. Classification (NCBI taxonomy): domain Bacteria; kingdom Pseudomonadati; phylum Nitrospirota; class Nitrospiria; species Nitrospiria bacterium. The sequence continues at coordinate 38,044 of DATKAN010000049.1, read as the reverse complement.
ATTGCCAGGCGGTGTATCATCTGGAATTCTGTCCTCCGAAGAAACCCGACCTGTGCGATCGCTGCGGCGGAAAGCTCTCTCAACGAAGCGACGATCGGCCGGAGACGATTCGCAAACGCTTGGAGGTTTACCGGTCCCAGACATGGCCGTTAATCCGGTTTTACGAGGACCAAGGTGTTCTCGCGCGAATCGAAGGGGCGGGATCTCCGGATACGGTTTTTCAAAGGGTCAACGCGGCCATCGGAAGATCCCCATGATTATTTTAAAATCCCCGGAGGAAGTCCGTAAGATCGAAAAAGCAGGACGGATTGTGGCGGAGGTGCTGCAGGAATTAAAAAAACAGGTGAAACCCGGGGTGACGACACTGGAACTGGATCGAACGGCCGAAGCGGGAATTCTAAAACGGGGAGGGCGCCCGGCGTTCAAGGGATACCGGGGATTTCCCGCGACGCTGTGTGCCTCGGTCAACGATGAAATCGTGCACGGGATCCCATCCAAACGGGTCCTTCAGCCCGGAGACATCATCGGTTTGGATCTGGGCGCGATTGTCGATGGGTATTACGGGGATGCGGCCGTCACGGTGGGGGTCAATGAAATTGAGCCGGCCGTTCAACGCTTGGTTCGGGTGACGGAGGAGTCGCTGTATCGTGGGATCGAGCAAATGAGGGTGGGAAATCGGCTGTCCGATATTTCTCACGCCGTTCAATCGCATGTCGAGGCGGCCGGTTTTTCGGTGGTTAAGGATTTTGTGGGGCACGGAATCGGTCAATCGCTGCATGAAGAGCCCCAGTTGCCCAACTTCGGAGAGCCCGGTCAAGGGCCGCGACTCAAGGAGGGGATGGTCCTCGCGATCGAGCCGATGGTGAATATGGGAAAAGAGGGTGTTCGCATCCTCAGCGATCATTGGACGGCCGTGACCCAAGACGGGAGCCTTTCGGCCCATTTCGAGCATACCGTGGCCATTACCGAAGCGGGGCCGGTCATATTAACATCCAATGATCACGAGAGAGTCTGATCGGGCATGTCGAAGGAAGACGTGGTTGAGGTTCAGGGGACGATTGTTGAGACACTCCCGAATGCAATGTTTCGGGTGGAACTGGAGAACGGGCACCGGGTTTTGGCGCATATCTCCGGAAAGATGAGAATGCATTTCATCAAGATTCTCCCGGGCGACAAGGTGACGGTGGAGCTTTCGCCGTATGATCTGACGCGGGGGAGAATCACGTACCGGTTTAAGTAGATGCCCGATACACTCCACATACAGGTGAAACCGTGAAAGTGCGATCCTCGGTCAAAGCGATCTGTGCCAAATGCAAGGTGATCCGCCGAAAAGGCGTCGTCCGGGTCATTTGCACCAATCGCCGTCATAAACAGCGTCAGGGATAGAGACACGGGAGAAGCGCGACCGGTCGCGCCTTTCCCCAATCACAGGAGGCAACGTGGCCAGAATTGCGGGAGTGGACCTTCCGAGAGACAAAACGGTCGCCGTGGGCTTGACCTACATATACGGAATCGGCCGATCGACATCGATGAGGATCCTGAAGGCGGCGGGGGTGAATCCGGAAAAACGGGTGAAGGATCTCAAGGAAGACGAAATCGTCACGCTTCGAGATTCCATCGAGCGGGATTATAAAGTGGAAGGGGATCTCCGCAAAGAAGTCTCGATGAACATCAAACGGCTGATGGATATCGGAAGCTACCGCGGGTTGCGACATCGCAAGGGACTCCCGCTACGAGGGCAGCGGACGAAGACCAACGCGCGGACCCGGAAGGGCCCCAAGAAATCGATCGGCATCAAGCTGAAATCGGAAGCCACCGCGTAAAGGGAGCGACGGGCTCTGGGGTCGCAAGCGCGGGGTTCGGGGGCCTCGGAGGACCTTGATTCATTTTGGCCGCACGGGCCCCCACTAACAATGAGGTAATGCATGGGAAGTAAAAAAGGCAAGAAACGCGAGAAGAAGATTGTTCAGGTGGGCGTCGCGCACATCCAGGCGTCTTTCAACAACACGATTGTGACCGTGACCGACATGAGCGGAAACGTCGTGGTGTGGTCCAGCGCGGGGAATCAGGGTTTCAAGGGTTCGAGAAAGAGCACCCCGTTCGCCGCGCAGCGGGCCGCCGAAGTGGCGGCCAAGAAGGCCATTGAACATGGAATGCGGCAGATCGATGTATATGTCAAGGGACCGGGATCGGGTCGGGAATCGGCGATCCGGGCCTTGCAGGCGGCGGGGTTGAAGATCAATCTCATCAAGGACGTGACGCCGGTTCCTCATAACGGATGTCGGCCGCCCAAGCGACGACGGGTATGAAAAAAATAAATTAAGGAGGAAATCAAAACGTGGGACGATATATCGGATCGGTTTGTCGGCTGTGCCGGCGGGAAGGAAACAAACTTTTTCTGAAGGGGAGCCGGTGCTTTACGGAGAAGTGCGCCATTGAGCGGCGAAGCTATTCTCCCGGCCAGCACGGGCAGGCCCGCCCCCGAATCTCCGAATATCAGATCCAGTTACGGGAGAAGCAGAAGCTGAAAAGGATGTACGGATTGCTGGAACGCCAGTTCAGCGGGTATTTCAAGAAAGCCGCCAGAAAGAAGGGCGTCACGGGGGAAAACCTCCTCCAGTTGCTCGAGAGGAGGATCGATAATGTCGTCTATCGGATGGGTTTCTGTTCGTCCCGTAAAGAAGCGCGGCAGATGGTGAACCACGGCCATTTTCGGGTCAACGGCCGAAAGGTGGATGTGGCCTCGTTTCTTGTAAAAGACGGGGATGTCGTCGAACTGAAACAGGCCAGCCGTCAGTTGCCGCAGGTCCAGGCGTCTCTCACCGCCGCGGAGGGGAGAGGGACTCCTCAATGGTTGGAGTTGGACAAGGGGAATTTCAAGGGTCGGGTTAAAACCATGCCGACCAAGGAAGATCTGACCATACCGGTCAATGAACAACTCGTTGTGGAGCTCTATTCCCGATGACGGGTTCTGATTCAGCGACGGTTTAATTCCGGGAAGGTTTATCTCATTCATCGGCTTCGGTGCCAGGATGCAGCCGCGAAAGGCGGCTAGGTAAGTAAGGAGGACGTATGATTATTCGAACAAAGGATTTCCAGATTCCCAAAAAGATGGAAATCGAAACCGAGACACTCACAGGCACATACGGAAAATTTTTCGCCGAGCCTTTCGAACGCGGGTTCGGCACGACTATCGGGAATTCCCTCAGGCGAATTCTCCTTTCCTCCATCGCCGGAGCGGCCGTGACCTCCGTCAAGATCGAGGGGGTCCTGCATGAATTTTCAACCATTCCCGGAGTCAAGGAGGACGTGACGGACATTATCCTGAACGTGAAAAATCTTCGCTTCAAGCTCTACACGGACCGGCCGAAAACCGTTCGACTGAAAAAGAAGGGACCCGGAGAAGCCCGCGCCAAGGATATTATCCATGACGCGGATGTCGAAGTTCTCAATCCCGAGCTTCATATCGCGACCCTGGACAAGGAAGCCAATCTGGATATGGAGTTTGTGATCCGGATCGGAAGCGGATATGTGCCGGCCGACCGAAATAAGGAAGAAGGGATGCCGATCGGTGTGATTCCCGTGGATTCCATCTTTTCGCCGATCAAGAAAGTCAATTTTACGGTCGAGAACGCGCGCGTGGGCCGGATTACCGACTATGACAAATTGATCATGGAAATCTGGACGGACGGCGGCGTCAAACCCGACGATGCGTTGGCCTATGCCGCAAAGATCCTCAAGGATCACCTTGCGATTTTTATTAATTTCGACGAATCCGTCGAGCCGGTCCACGAGCCGGTGGACGACAAAAAGACGGACTTCAACAAAAACCTTCTTCGCAGCGTGCACGAGCTTGAGCTTTCCGTCCGCGCGGCCAACTGTTTGAAAAACGCGAGCATCAAGACGATCGGCGATCTGGTTCAGAAGACGGAATCCGAGATGCTTCGGACAAAGAATTTCGGTCGAAAATCGCTGAACGAGATCAAGGAAATCCTGTCCGGAATGGGGCTGTCGCTGGGGATGAAGGTGGATTATCAGCCGGCCGGCGAGGGAACCGAGAAAGGGGATTGAAGCCGTTATGCGTCACAAAAAGCGCGGACGACAACTGGGTCGGGACACCAATCACCGTCGGGCTCTGTTCCGAAATTTGGTGACCTCGTTGTTCGAGCATGAACGAATTGAAACCACGGAGGCCAAGGCCAAGGAGATTCGCGGAATTGCCGACCGGATCGTTTCCTTGGGAAAGCAGGGGAATCTTGCCGCCCGGAGGCGGGCGGGGTCGTATTTGACGAACCCGAAAGTCCTCTCAAAGTTGTTCGCCGAGATCGCCCCTCGATTTGCGACACGGCCCGGGGGATATACCCGGTTGATAAAAACACGCGTCCGCTTCGGAGACGGGGCGCGCATGGCGGTGGTCGAATTGGTTGTCCAGGGTCAGCCGGCCAAACCCGTCAAACCGGAAAAAACCAAAACGGGTCCGGAATCCAATCCTTAATAAGGATCGGCCGAGCCCGAGTGTAAATTACACCCTTTCCCCTCGACCTTTCCGAATCCGCCCGGGTAAAAAGAACCCTTAACCTTCCAGAATATTGGAATATTTCCAGCGGGTTCCGAGATCGTCCCGCGCTTTACTCAAATCCTGACGTATGTTATAGTGTCTGTACCATGCCATTGCGTGTTCCGAGGATCATGCTCCTGATATTTATTGGAATGCTTCTGGCCTTGTTGGCTTGGGTGCTGTCCGTGGGCATCGAACATCCTCAAGTCCTGCCTCCATCGAGAACACTGATCTCGAAAGCGGACATCGAAATGGAAGGGTTTACGCTCAAACAGATTCGTAACGGCGCGGTGGAATGGGACATCAAGGCCAAGCGGGCCGAGCTGTTTGAGGATCGGAATGAGGTGTCGCTCAACGAAACGCAGGCGATCCTGCAAACACCCGAAGGGCTTCAGGTGAGTTTTTCGGGCGATCAAGGCCTGCTCAATACGGAGACCCATGATTTTGAGATTAAGAATAATGATGGGGATCTGGATGTATCGATGAATAACGGTTTCACGATCCGGGCTCCCTCGTTGAACTGGAATGATAAAGAGCGTGAGATTGTGTCCGCGAACCCGGTTCAAATAACCGCCCAGAGACTCCGTATTCGCGGCAATCAACTGATCGTGAAATTGGAAAATCAGCAAATCATGGTCGACGGGGATGTTCATGTTACAACCGAGCCTTAGAAATATATTGACGGCCGGTGTTTTTTTTTAAGCGCCACGCCCCTTTTAGCAACGGAAACGGCGACCCATTCCCAGACGCTCTCCATCAGTTCTAAAAGCATGACCGTGAAAAACCTGGAACATCTGGCTATTTTTGAGGGGGATGTGGTCATGAGCAAGGAGGACATGACCATTACCGCCAACCATGCGGAGGTCACGTTTGCATCCAAGGAAACCCCGGGCCAAACTTCAAAATCAACCCCGGGGCTTATCTCTCCGCAGGCGCATTTCGACGATAATGAGGTCACGCTCATTCATGCAACAGGGGATGTCGTCCTGAAGCAGGGGGAAAAAAGGGCCAAATCCAACGAAGCCTATTATTATCAGAAAGAAGATAAGGTCGTTCTCCTGGGGGAACCGGTCGCTTGGGAAAAAGACTACAGGGTTACAGGCACCAAGATGACGATTTACTTGAAAGAGGATCGCAGTGTCATTGAAGGAAGCAAAGTTCTGATCCATCCCAAAGAGCCGGCACAAAAGTAAATTGAGCCGGACGAATCCAGGGTGACGATGCTCCTGAGTGCGAAACATCTAGAGAAAAGTTTTCGAAAACGCAAGGTCGTTAAAGATATCAGCGTGGAAGTCAAGACCGGCGAAGTGGTGGGATTGTTGGGCCCGAATGGCGCCGGTAAAACGACCGTTTTCTATATGATAGTGGGCCTGATTGCGGCGGACCATGGAGAGATTTTTCTCGATGATCGGAACATAACGCACCTGCCTATGTACCGACGGGCCCGGCAGGGGATCGGTTATCTCCCGCAAGAACCCTCGGTTTTTCGAAAACTGACCGTTGAGGAAAATCTCCTCGCCATTCTTGAGACGCTGGATCTTTCCCCCTCGGGACGGCAGGAACGCCTCCATTCCCTCCTCAAGGAACTGAACATTTCGCATCTTTCAAACAGCAAGGCCTATGCCTTATCGGGAGGGGAACGTCGGCGGGTTGAAATTACCCGTTCCCTGGTGACGTCGCCTCACTTTCTTCTCCTGGACGAACCCTTTGCCGGCATCGATCCCATTGCCATTATCGATATCCAGAAAATTATCGGCCAATTGAAGGCCAAGGGAATCGGAATTCTGATCACGGATCATAATGTTCAGGAAACGCTTGAAATTACGGATCGTTCTTATATAATTAGCGAAGGGGAAATCCTGGAATCGGGCACCTCCCAAGATATCGCGAACAGCTCCAAGGCCAAGGCGATTTATCTGGGGGAAAAATTTCGCTTTCTCGGATAGACCGGCGACGGCATCCCGGCGGGCCGCCCCGCCCGGGAATGGAGGCTGGGACGAGGTCATGACAACGGTATTATGAAAACCCGACTCGATTTAAGACTGACTCAAAAACTGATCATGACGCCGCAGTTGCAGCAGGCGATCAAGTTGCTGCAGCTTTCCCGCCTGGAACTTTCCCAAATGGTTTCGCAGGAGCTTCTGGAGAACCCGTTGCTGGACGAGGTCACGGATGTGGAGGAACCGGTCGAGGAGAAAAAGACCGATGAAGAGGAGGCCACGCCCGATACCTCGGAGGCCGAACTGTCGTCCCAATGGGAAGAATATATCGGGGATATCCAGCGCGAAAATAAGGAAACCGAGTTTCCTTTGGGAGGAGGGGACGAGCCGCCTTCTTACGAACAGACCCTGACCAAGCCTCAGTCGCTTCAGGATCATCTCCTGTGGCAGTTAAGGCTGTCGGTCGCCACCCCTCATGAAGTCGAGATCGGAAAGGTCATTATTGGCAACATCGATGACGACGGATACCTCCGGATCACGGTTGAGGAAGCCGCGACCTTGGCCGAAGTCAAAAACGAGGAAGTCGAACGGGCGCTCAAGCTCGTTCAGAGTTTCGACCCGATGGGGGTCGGCGCACGCGACCTGAGGGAATGTTTATTGATCCAGCTGGAACAACTGGGATTGAAAGGCTCGTTGGCCGAGGTGATTGTATCAAACCATCTGAAAGAAATCGAGACACGGAGGTTTCAGGATATCGTCAAGACCTTGGGAGTTTCCTTGGAAGAGATCCTGGCGGTTGTGAAAATTATTCAAAACCTTGAACCCAAACCCGGGCGGCCGTTCTTAACCGATGAGGCCCAAATTATTTTCCCGGATATTTTTGTCGCCAAGTCCGATGAAGACTACGTCGTCGTCCTCAACGACGACGGTCTGCCGAAACTTCGCATCAGTCCGTATTATCAGAAGTTGCTGTCGGAAAAAACGCAGGTGCCCGACGCGACCCGCAGTTACCTTGAAGGACGGTTTCGTTCGGCCGTATGGTTGGTTCGCAGCATTGAACAGCGTAACCGCACGATCTGCAAAGTGGCGGAGAGCATCGTCAAATTCCAGCGGGAGTTCCTGGACAAGGGGGTGGATTACTTGAAACCCCTGGTTCTGCGACAAGTCGCCGACGATATCTCCATGCATGAGTCGACCATCAGTCGCGTGACGACGAACAAGTACATGCATACCCCTCAGGGCATATTCGAGTTGAAGTATTTTTTCAATAGCAGTCTTTCACGAAGCAACGAGTTCGGCGGCGAAGTCTCCTCCGTCACGGTGCGGGAGATCATTCGCCAGATGGTGTCGGAAGAAGATCCCCAGAAACCCCTTAAAGACCAGGAGATCGTTGAACGCCTCCGGAATCGACATATCGAAATCGCACGCAGGACGGTGGCGAAATACAGGGTGGAGCTCAAAATACCGCAGGCCAGCCGCCGACGGTATCTATCCTGAAAATGTGTTTGAATTCATGGGGGGTATTCGACGGAACGCCCGTTCGTTTTCCTTAAGGGTCCGCGCTGCTTTTGCTGAAGGAGTTTGTGATGCAATTGACGATTGCCGGTCGACACATCGAAGTTACCCAGGCGTTGCGCGACTACACCAAGCTGCGCTTAAAGAAACTTTCTCGCTATTCCTTTAAGCCGATCGAGGCGGCCGTGAGGTTGTCCGTTGAGAAATATCGCCATACGGCCGAAATCACCTTATGGGTCGATGGAAATCGAATCCTGGCCGAGGAAGAGACGGACGAAATGTACCGGTCCATCGACATGGCGATGGACAAGATCGAACAGCGGTTAAGGAGGTACAAGGAGAAACTGTCCCGACACAAGCCGCCGTCGGCCCGGAAGCCGCCGGTCCCGAGACCGGCGAAGAAGACCCCGGTGCTCACACGGGAGGCCCATATCGTGGCCACGCTGTCGCTGGACGACGCCCTGTCCCGTTTGGCCTCGGTGAAGACCGATCACGTGGTTTTCTTTGATGATACGGATGAGCAGCTGAAATTGTTGATGCGGGGAAAAAACGGGCATGTTGAACTGACCGAACTCATCATTGATTGAACCGAACGGAAACGCTTCCATGGATCTGCGGTTGGTCATCGTCAGCGGATTATCCGGTTCCGGAAAAACCAACGCGTTGAAATGTTTTGAGGACCTCGGCTTTTTCTGCGTCGACAACCTCCCGCCGCCGTTATTGCCCGTCTTTGCCGACCTGTGTACCCAATCGAGCGCCGGAATCACGAAAGTCGCCGTCGGCATCGATATCCGGGAAAGGGATTTTTTGCGAGATTTTCTGACGATTGCGGAGCGACTTAAAAGAGACGGATACCACTGCGAACTGATTTTTTTTGAGGCCAACGACGAAGTGCTTGTCCGACGCTTTTCCGAAACGAGAAGGCCCCATCCTCTGGCCAAGAATATGCCGATTCTCGAAGGGATTCAAAAGGAGAGAGAGCAGTTGGCCGAACTGAAGAAACGGTCGGATCGGATCATCGATACCTCCGCCTTTACCATCCAGCAGCTCAAAGACGTCATCGCCCAGTATTATTTAGACCAAGGGGAAATACGAAAACCCAGTATCTCCGTTATTTCCTTTGGCTATAAATACGGCATTCCCTACGAAACCGATCTGCTCTTCGATGTTCGATTCCTACAGAACCCGAATTTCGTGTCCGAGCTAAAGCCCCTCTCCGGGGAGGATCCGTCGGTTCAGGAATATGTCTTTCGGAAGCCGGAGGCGGATCGTTTCATCGAACTGGTCAAATCGTTCCTGGCCTTCCTGGTTCCATTTTATGAAAAAGAGGGCCGTCCTTATTTAACCATGGCGATTGGCTGTACGGGAGGGCGTCATCGCTCCGTGGCCATGGCTCGACGGCTTCATGATGACCTCAAGGCCGCCCATTATCAAGTGGTGCTTCGTCATCGTGATGTCAATCGGGAGCGCTGAACGATTATGAAATCGAAAACTCCCCGGCTGTTGACGCTGAATCTGGAGCACTGCGCTCTCGAGACCGTGATCGGGCTGCTCAAGGACGGTTCGACGGAGGGGGCCATTCTCGATCAAATCGCCAAACTTCGGCATCGAGACCTATCGCTCATGGAATTGCTGGTCATCCACCCCAAGGTCATGCCACAAACCTTTCTCTTTCTTTACAGCCATGCCTCGTCCGATTTTAAAAAGCGGATGCAGGCGATAAAGGACGGGGCCGAGTCCGCGGCCGAGAAAGGGTTGGTACCGTTTCAGAGGGGCGATCTTGGAACGGTCTCAACGAAAGAGGACATTCATGAAGAAAATCAGCCGGCCGATAAAGAGACGCTGTATCAGCGCATACAAAAGATGCCGGTGGCTGAAAAAGTGCAATTCGCACTCCGCGCCGGGAAGGATGCGCGGAGCCTCCTGCTCAAGGATCCCAATCGTCAGGTGTCTCAGGCGGTCCTGAACAGTCCCAAAATTACCGAGGATGAGATTCTTCTCATTGCTCAATCGCGAAACGTTTCGGATGATATTTTAAGGAGCGTCGGTAAAAATAAAGACTGGCTGAAGAACTACTCCATTCTATACGCGCTGGTCGCCAATCCAAAGACTCCGATCGGGGTTTCCGTCCCGCTTCTGGCCTCGGTACGGGTAAAGGATCTGGGCCTCCTTGTCAAAAATCGGAACATCCCCGAGGCCATTCGAGCCGGAGCGCAACGTCTATTGCACGCCAAGCAGAAACAGGGCTGATTATCTTTTCCTCCGGTAAACCCCTATCCTTGGGGGGCTCCTGTCCATTTATGTGCCATCCGCCGGGTTTTTTTCTGAAAACATGGGTTTTGGACGAGAAAATCCCTTGACAAGCTGATTATAGTAAGTATACTTGCTATTATTAGCCAGCTTAGATTGGAAATATCTCTCATCTCCAAGGTCAAGGGATGGCTCCAAATATCAGGGTAAAACGGTACAAAACCAGAGAGATCTGCAAAATATTCGATATCTCAAAGGCCACCCTCTTTCGTTGGGAGAAGGAGGGACTAATCTCCAATGTCGGCCGGGATTGGCGTAATTGGCGCCTCTACTCCAAGCAAAACATAAAGGAAATCCGAAAAATCATGCAAAGCAGGAACAATCGGCTATAGTTGTTCCAATAAGGTAGGAGTCCGTCGATGTTTTTTTCGTTTTCAAAAGCCGTTCCCCTGTTCGGGCTGGATATCGGCTCCAGCGCGATCAAGGTCGTTCAACTTAAAGAGAAGAAATCGGGTTACGCTCTGGAGAAATTCGGCATCAAACCCTTGGCGCCCGAAATGATCGTCGACGGTACCGTGATGGATGCGACCAGCGTCGGGGGGGTCATAAAGGAATTGCTGGCCGAGCAGAAGATCAAGCTGAAGGATGTGGCCATTTCCATTTCCGGCCATTCCGTGATCGTGAAGAAGATTAACCTTCCGGCGATGACCGAGGATGAATTGGAGGAGTCCATCAAGTGGGAGGCCGAACAGTATATCCCGTTCGACATCAATGACGTCAATATCGATTTTCATATATTGGGAACGGTCGAAGGGCAGGACGGACAACCCCACATGAATGTCCTCCTGGTGGCGGCGAAAAAAGACAAGCTGAACGAGTACACTTCGTTGGTGGCCGATGCGGGCCTGAACCCGCGGGTGGTGGATGTGGACTCCTTTGCGATTGAAAACATGTACGGGATGAACTACGGTGTTCAGGAGGGTGAGGTCGTCGCCCTGGTGAATATCGGTGCCAGCGTGATGAATATCAATATCCTGAAGAATACGATGTCTTCCTTTACGCGCGATATTTCCATCGGCGGAAATCGGTATACGGAGACCATTCAAAAAGAATTGAACCTGAGCTATCCGGACGCGGAACAGGCCAAGCGGCTGGAACATCCGGAAGGCGTGAATGCGGAGTCCCTGGCCGCGGTCATCAACGCCGTGAATACCGAAGTCGCCGGCGAGGTGACCCGCTCCATCGATTATTTTAAAACGGCTTCCGCGCAGGAAAACATCGACAAGGTGGTTTTATGCGGAGGGGCGGCCCGAACGAGGGGACTGATTGCCTTGATGGGGGAACGTTTGGGGGTGCCGGTCGAGCTGGCCGACCCCTTCCATCAAGTCGAAATCGACAAGAAAACATTCAATGTCGAAGAGGTCCGGGAGATGGCCCCGCAGGCCGCCGTAGGCGTCGGCTTGGCGATTCGAAAGATGGGTGATCGATGATCAAGATCAACCTACTTTCAATTCCCAAGGCGAGAAAAGTCAAGAAACAGATGGAGATTCAGTACGAATTGATTCTCGCCGGGGTGTTGATCGGTTTTGTTGTGGTGGCCTGCACCTATTTTTGGTATTTAATGAATTCTCGGATCGACCGCCTCAGAAACGAAAAAACCAAGGCCAATGCCGAATTGACGGTATTGAAGGAAAAGGTCAAGGAAGTTGAAAACTATGAAGGCAACAAGAAGGTCCTCGAAGAGAAAAATAAGATCATCGAACAGTTAAAGAAAAATCAAGGCGCCCCGGTCCGTTTGCTCGACGAAATCAGCAAGAGCATGGAGCCTCTGAAAATTTGGTTGACCACCGTCAAGGAAGAAGGCTCTCAGGTCGAAGTGGACGGCAAGGCCGTGACCAACGCCGACATTGTTCAATTTATCAACAACCTTAAGACCACAAAATTTTTCAGCGATATTCAATTGATCGAGTCCCGTCAGGCCATTGAGTTAAATGTTCCGATTTACAGTTTCAAGCTTAAATGCACCATGGTGATCTGAATGAACCTGGATTTTATTAAAAATCTTCCGACGTACCAGAAGCTCCTGGGCCTTTTCCTGTTCAATATTCTCATCGTGGCGATGTTTTCCTGGTTGTTTTACCTTCCGCAACACAACGTCATTGCCGGACTGCAATCCGACCTTGTGAAATTGGATAGCGAGATCGGAATCCAGCGTGCCAAGGCTGAAAAACTGGAGCAATTGAAAAAAGAAAATGCCGAACTTGAGAAACAGCTGGCGGAGAAAAAACAGCAGCTTCCCCCGGAAGCGGAAGTGGCCAGCCTGCTTAAGCAGGTTTCCGACCTGGGGCTTCGGGTGGGCCTTGATTTCAAGTTGTGGAAGCCTTCCGCCAAGAAAGAAGATCCCAGCGGTTTGTATGCGGCGATTCCCGTGGATGTCGAAGTCGGCGGCGGATATCACACGATCGCCTCGTTTTTTGACAGCGTGAGCAAGCTCCCGCGAATCGTAAATATTACCAATATTAAAATGGGAACCCCCAAGGTTGAAAGAGGTCGCTTGGTCGTGCAGACCACTTTTGTAGCCACCGCCTTCGCGGCCTCCGAAGGCAAGCCGGTTGAAGAAAAGAAAAAACCTCAGGCCGGAACCAAGGGCGGACCGGCCCCGGCCAAGGGCGCGAAAGCCGGGTCGACGGGGGTTGAATAGGCAAATGATTCATCCATTCATAAGGCGGGGAAGAACGGATAAGCGTGGACAGGCGGATGGTTTCCGTCGCATCGTTCGACGGTTGATCATCGTGTTGGGGTTCGGGATGTTTGCGGTCTTGGCCGTTGGGTGTGTCGGAGGTTCATCGCCTCCCGCGCCGCCGGCCGGAAAGCCGGCCGCGGTCAAACATCCGGAAGCCCCGGCCTCGGCCTCAGCCCCGGCCTCACCGCCGGCCGTGGCGGGTGAACAAAAGGCCGAGGTCTCGAGTCCCCCCCCCGCTCCGTACGTCTATAATCCCGAGGGGCGTCGGGATCCGTTTCTATCGATCCTGGTCTCGGCGGAATCGGCGAAGAGCTTGAGACGCCTCCCCCCGCTGTTGCGCACGGAAATCGGAGAGCTCCGTCTGATCGGGATTGTCTGGGGCGGGTATGGTTATTCCGCCATGGTCCAGACCCCGGACGGCAAGGGATATACCATTCGTGTGGGAACTCCGGTCGGACCCAACAATGGAGCGGTTCGAAAAATCACGGAACAGTATTTGACCATCGAGGAGAAATATACCGACATATTCGGTGAAAAGAAGGTGAGGGAAGTCAGGCTGGATCTTCATCCCCAAAAGGAGGGGAGCGAATGAAACTCAAGATGCATTTTGCTCGGCGGGTGCTGAACGGATTCTTCGTGCCGTTCCTGATTCTGGGAATGGCATCGTGCGCTTCCCTTTTTGAAGAAACCCAGCCCGGGGCCGGGGACGAACTCAATACCATTCAGGATATATCGGTGACCGATCAGCCGGACAAAACGGAGATCGTTGTCGTCGGTCAGAAACCCCTCGTTTACACCTCCTACCAATTAACGGACCCCGCGAGACTGATCGTGGACGTGGCCGGGGCCTCGGTTGGAAAATTCAAGGATCGAATGCCCATCGGTCAAGGGGCCGTGACGGACCTCCTCCCCATCGAAGGAGAAAAACCGAGTAATGTGGTCCGCTTGGAGATCACGCTGACGGAAGCCGTTCTATCCCATGTGCGCGCGGATGGGGAGAAGTTGATGATCGATATCGACAAACCGGCGGCTTCCGCCACCGCCGAGGCGGCGGCCCCCGCCGGTTCGGTCGCGCCGGCTCCGATGACGGAGGCGGCCCAGGAAACGACGGTTCCGCCGGCCCCGGCGACGGAAGAAAAAGCGCTTCCCAGCGAGCCGACCCTGCCGGCGGCGAAGACGGTTTCAAAACTGACCGTTGATCGGAATGACGACACGGTCGCCGTTCATATCACGGGGGATGGGGTCCTGAACCCGAATGCCTTCATGGCTTCCGGTAACCGTCTGGTGGTCGATTTGCCGGATGTGACCAGCCACATCCGACCCAACACCATTTCCGTGAAGGCCAAGCTCCTGAAGGATATCCGAATCGGCCAACACGTCAAACCCCAGAAGGTCCGTGTGGTATTTGATCTGAATTCGAAAGTTGCGTTTGCCGTCGAGCCGTCCGGAAAGGAAGTCGCGGTCACCTTGCACGCGGCGGAAGCGGAAACCCCGGCGGCGCCCGCGGAGGCTGAAGCCAAGCCCAAAGAGGAGCCGGCAGAAAAACCCCCGGCGGCGGAACCCGCTCCGAAACAACAGCCGGAGAAGCCGCCGGTCGCCGCACAGGAAGCGACCAAGGAAACCCCGCCCCAGACAACGGAAGAAAAGCCGACCGTCCCGGAAAAGGTTTCCCCGTCGCCTCCACCCGAGGAAATAATGCCGACGCCTGTTCCCGCATCGGCGAAACGAGGGGAGATCACGGCTCAAAAAAGGTATATCGGCCGAAAAGTTTCCCTTGATTTCCAGGATGCCGATCTCAGCAACGTGCTTCGATTGCTGGCCGATGTGAGCGGGATGAACATCGTGATCGGAGAAAATGTGAAAGGCAAAGTGACGCTCAAGTTGATCAATGTGCCCTGGGACCAGGCCCTGGATATCGTCCTGAAGATGAGCAATCTGGGGCAGGTTCGCGAGGGGACCATCATTCGCGTGGCCACCCTTTCGGACCTCGCCAAACAGCAGGATGAAGAAGCCCATGCGAAGGACGCCAGGGTCAAGGCCGAGGACCTCGTTACGAAGGTCATCTACATTAACTATGCCAAGGTCGATGATCTGTCCAAGACGCTGAAAAAGTACCTGAGTCCGAGAGGGGAAATCACGGTCGACGAGCGGACAAACACCCTGGTCATCAAGGATATTGATAAGGAGGTCAACGAGGCCGCGGCGTTGGCCAAGACGCTCGATGAGCGAACGCCGGAGGTCCAGATCGAGGCCCGGATCGTCCAGGCCGATACCAGCTTTGCCCGATCGCTCGGCATTCAATGGGGCGTGGCCTACGGCACCGTCAATTCAAACAGCGTGTTCTCGATCCAGGGGATCAATACGGCCGCCGGCGTCACCCCGCCCGCCTTCGGGGTAATTGCGCCCGATTTCGCGGTGAATTTGCCGGCCAGTGTTTCGGGTATGAATGCGGTTCCCTCGGCCGGTTTTAACTTCGGCCGGTTTACGAACAACCCGATTAATCTCGACCTTCGCCTTTCCGCGGGCGAGTTGAACGGATTGACAAAAACGATCTCGAGTCCGAAGGTGACGACCTTGAACAACGTCAAGGCCAAGATCGAGCAGGGTGAGTCCATCCCCTTCCAGACGTCCTCGGCCAACACGGGACCGACGACGACCTTTGTCGACGCCAATCTGGTCCTGGAGGTCACACCCCATATTACTCCGGATCAGAGCATCATCATGAAGGTGAAGGCGGCCCGGGATTCCCTCGGCAGCTTCAGCGGCCCCGCCGGCCCCAGCATCGCGAAACGTCAGGCGACCACGGAAGTGCTGGTTCGGGACGGGGAGACGACCGTGATCGGCGGGATCTTTGTGGACGAGAAAAATGAAACGGAAACCGGCATTCCGTTTCTTTCAAAAATTCCGATCGTCGGATGGCTGTTCAAGAATACGTCGAACACGGATACAAAGAACGAATTGTTGATCTTCCTCACACCCAGAATTGTGAAGGATTAGAAGGACGCGCCTGGTTTCAGCGGCGTATGGACTGATGCTCCGATATCTCAACGGTGGCGAATCGCACGGCAAACTCCTTTTGGCCATCGTGGAAGGGATGCCGTCGGGTGTTCCCTTGAGCGAAGCGGTTGTCAATCTGGATCTTGCCCGTCGTCAGAAAGGATACGGCCGGGGTGGAAGGATGAAGATCGAGCAGGATCAGGTTGAATTTGTCTCGGGCGTCCGCAAGGGCCTGACCTTGGGCAGCCCGGTCGGCCTGCAGATCGCCAATAAGGACTGGAAGAATTGGCAGGAGATCATGGCGGTCGAACCGGGCGATCCGGCGACCCAGCGCGTGGTGACGAAACCGAGACCGGGTCATGCCGATCTGGTCGGGGCGATCAAATATGCCCATACCGATATCCGGAATGTGCTCGAGAAGGCCAGCGCCCGAGAGACGGCCATCCGGGTTGCGATCGGCGCGGTGGCCAAGGCCCTGCTGAGTCAGTTCCGGATCACCCTGGTGAGCCATGTTCGGGAAATCGGAGGCGTTCAGGCCGAAACGAGCCGCTTGAGCCTCGAGCAGATCCGGAAGGCGGCGGAGGAGTCCGAGGTCCGCTGCGCCGATGCCTCCGCGGCGGGGATGATGATCGAGAAGATCCGCGAGGCCAAGGAAAAAGGGGATACCTTGGGCGGGGTGTTCGAGGTGATCGCCGACAATATCCCGATCGGTCTCGGAAGCTACGCTCAGTGGGACCGGCGGCTGAGCGCCCGGCTGGCCTTCGCGTTGATGAGCATACAGGCCATGAAAGGGGTCGAGATCGGCATGGGGTTTGAGGCCGCCCGGCGCTTCGGATCGGAAGTTCACGATGAAATTTTTTATGACGAGGCCGCCGGGGGATTTTACCGAAAAACCAACAATGCGGGCGGACTCGAAGGGGGGGTGACCAATGGCCAACCCATCGTGCTCCGCGTGGCGATGAAGCCGATCTCCACGCTCTATTCGCCCTTGAAAAGCGTCGACATCAAGAGCAAGGAGCCATTTGAGGCGACGGTGGAGCGATCCGATATCTGCACCGTGCCGGCCGCGGGCGTCATCGGCGAGGCGGTGGTGGCATTTGAGCTGGCCTCCGCCATGATCGAGAAATTCGGGGGCGACAGCCTCCTTGAGATGAAACGAAATTTCGACGGCTACCAGCAGTATGTCAAGGAATGGTGAACGAAAAGTAAATAATAAGCGAGGATCGGGCTCCGCCCGTCCGAGCGCGGGGTGTGGGGGCATCGGAGGGTTCGTGGCGCGACGGGTAAGGAGCGCCGGGGACGAACGCCGCCGAGTCGGTGAGGCGGCCGGATTCCTCAGTGTAACCCGCACGGGCCCCCACTGATAAAAGATGAATGAGAAATATCATCCTGGTGGGTTTTATGGGCACGGGCAAAAGCGAGGTCGGTAAACGGCTGGCCGGGGAGCTCGGCTGGGACTTCGAGGATACCGATCTTCGGATACAGGAACGGGAGGGCCGGACCATTCCGGAGATTTTTAAAGAGTCCGGCGAGGCCCATTTCAGAAAACGGGAGAGAGAAGTCGTGGCGGAGTTGGCCAACAGGAAATCCTGCGTGATCGCGACCGGAGGCGGGGTTGTGACGGACCCTGTAAACCTCCGACGTCTGCAGCGCAACGGCGTCCTGATCGGTCTGGAGGCCACCCCCGATGCGATCCTTGCCCGGACGGCGGGGTCGGAGCGTCCGCTGCTACAGCACGGGCGGCGCTCGGAGCGCGTCCGGCAACTGTTGAAAACCCGACGGCCGTATTATCTCCTTTCCGACTACCGGATCGACACCACCCACAAGACTCCGGACCAGGTGGCGAGAATGATCCGGGATATCGTCTCGGAGACGGGTCCGATCCGGGTCGATCTCGCCGAGCGAAGCTATTCGATCGAGATCGGAGACGGGATCCTGCCCCGGATCGGCGAGCGCTTGGTCTCGCTGGGGCTCAAGGGGAAAGTCGGGGTGATTACGAATCCACGGGTGGGCCGCCTCTACGGGTCCGTCGTGACGCGAAGCCTGCGAAAGGCCGGCTTTGAAGTCGCCGTGGTCACCCTGCCCGACGGCGAACAACACAAGAATCTCCGGTCGGTTTCCCGCGTATACGATGAGCTGATCCGAAGATCGTTTGAGCGGAGCTCGACCCTTCTGGCCCTGGGCGGCGGCGTGATCGGCGATCTGGCCGGGTTTGCGGCCGCGACATTCCTGCGCGGCATCGGGTTCATCCAGGTTCCGACCACGCTGGCGGCGCAGGTGGATGCCAGCATCGGTGGAAAAACCGGGGTGGATCACGCCCACGGGAAAAATCTGATCGGCGCCTTTTATCAACCGAAACTGGTCTGGATCGATACCGGGGTATTAAAAACGCTCAACCGGCGCGAATTCGTCTCGGGTCTTGCCGAAGTGATCAAGTACGGCGTGATCCAGGATGAAGGATTCTTTTCCTATCTGGAAGACAATATCGACAAGATCCTGAAATTGGAGCCGGCGGCCCTGACCCATGCCATTCGACGATCCTGCGCCATCAAGGCGGAGGTGGTTCAGAAAGACGAGCGGGAAGGCGGATTGAGAAAGATCCTCAACTACGGGCATACACTTGGACACGCGCTGGAAACCGCCACGAACTACAGGACCTATCTTCACGGCGAGGCCGTCTCGATCGGGATCGCCTTCGCCGCTCAGCTTTCCGTCCGGCTCGGCCTAATGGATGTCCCGAGCGCGCGGCGTCAGATCGAGCTCCTCAAAAGGGCGGGGCTTCCGGTCGCCTTGCCCAAAATCAAGCCGGCCGATATAATTAAGATAATGAAGCTGGACAAGAAGGTTTCCGGCGGCAGGATGCATTTTGTGTTGCCCGTAAAGATCGGGCAGGTTGTCGTTCGACCGGCCGAGGAGAAAATAGTCGCTCAAGCATTGAAAAGCCTGGAAGAAGGCGGGGAATTCATCGGTTAGGCGGAGTCTACCAAAGGAGGTCGAAGGTGTTCGGGATCAAACCAATGGTCAGAATGATGGCAGCCTGCATAGGGTTCGGCGGGCTTGCATTCCTCCTGCTAAGTTGCGGAGCGGATGACGCGATTCAAGGGGCCACGGTTGTGGGTCCGGATGACACGACGGTTACCTACGTTGCAAGTCCGGGGTTTAATGATATCACCTCCGGTCCCCTTGGATTTCAAGTCCTCGCTCCCGATGGAAAAACTCCGGTTCCGAACGTGCACATCTCATTCTTTGCGGGAGGTCAGGTATTCATGCTCACGGATAGAAGTGGAAACCCCCTTAGCTCTTCCGACCCATTTTCTTTTAATACCAATACGGATGAACGAGGGCTTTCACCCAAGGATGTGTATGCCGTTTGGTTTGTTCCACCGTGCCGTTCAGATCTCACCGGTACCCCTACCAAGGCCGGTCCAGACGAAGATTACACCGGAACGGTCACTGCATCAATCGGAAGCGCATCGAAGGTATGGACTGTGAACATTACCGTTAAAGGCGGGACACAAAATCCACCCGACAATTGTCCTTAAAGCCTACGGGAGCGCCAAGACGGAATCCGATATTCCGTTCTACCTCCCGGATTTAATTCTATCAGACCCCAAATCTCCCTTTTCCCGGTCCGCATTTTCCTGGACATCCCCGAGTCCCCGCTGCCCTCCAGTTTCCTAATGACTTATGTTAAAGATTAGATATTTATTATAACATATTGTAATATTTAATATTTATATAGTTATAGTTTTGCGTTTATCCTCCTTGGATTTAATCCCGATTTGTGGTATATTCACTCCTCAATATAGCCGTTCTCGACTAAACCAATGATTACAAAATCAAGCCGACCGAAGACTGAAAAAGAAAGGATCGCCCAGCTCAAAGGGTCCCTGGCCGAGAAGACACGCGAGCTGGACCTTCTGCGGCAGATCAGCGAATCGATCAGCTGCAATCTGGATCTGGATGATGTGTTGAAGCAGATCATCGATATTGTAGTCCAGGTGACGCAAGCGGACGCCTGCCTGTTGTATCTCTATGACGACCGGAATAAGGAACTGATCCTCCGCGCGACCAAGAACCCGCATCCAAAACTGATCGGCCGCATCCGGCTTGAGCTGGGGGAGGGGATCACCGGATGGGTGGCGCGGGAGCGCAAACTCGTGGCGATCGCCAGGAACGCGAGCGACGACCCCCGGTTCAGAGTTTTTCAGCATCTTCCCGAGGATCGCTTCCATGCCTTTCTTTCAATCCCGGTGATCTCCAAGAATGAGGTGATCGGCGTGATCAACGTCCAGCACAAGCGGCCGCATCATCACTCGGCGAGCGAGCTGGCCCTTCTGACGACGATCGGCCATCAGGTCGGCGGGGCGATCGAGAACGCCCGGCTGTACGAGGAGATGAAAAAAAAGGCGATGCAGATCGAGACCCTCTCGCAGGTGAGCAAGACGATCGCCTCCAACCGCTATTTGAAGGAGATCCTCCAGTTGATCGTCGCCATGACGGCCGAAATGATGAATTCGACCATCTGCTCGATCATGCTTCTGGATGAAGACAAGCAGGAGCTGGAGATCGTCGCGACCCAGAGCCTGAGCGAGGAGTACCGGAAGAAGCCGAATCTGAAGGTGGGTCAAAGCATCAGCGGCCGGGCGGTGCAGGAGCGGCGGCCGATCGCCGTCCCGGACGTCACACGCGAGCCGGGCTACATGTACGGCGATCTGGCCCGCAAGGAAGGGCTCCGGTCGCTGCTCTCGGTCCCGATGATGATCAGGGACCGCGCGGTGGGGGTGATCAACAGCTACACCTCTCATGAACACAAGTTTTACGACGAGGAGATCAAAATCCTCCAGGCCGTCGCCAACCAGTCGGCCGTGGCCATCGAGAACACGAAGCTCCTTCGCCGGTCGAACGAAATGCAGGAGGCGCTTGAAAACCGCAAGGTCGTGGAGCGCGCCAAGGGCGTCCTGATGCGGGAGAAGCGGATCGCCGAGGAGGAAGCCTTTCGCATCATCCAGCGCCAGAGCATGAACACCCGAAAAAGCATGAAGGAGATCGCCGAGGCCATCATTCTGGCCAGTGAAATAAGATGAGTTTGATATGGGCGGAGTAATCAAACGCACCACCGGATCGTGCCGCCTGCGAAAATCAACCCAGCGAGCACGGCGAGCGAGAGGGGGAGGCTCCGTCCGGCTTTGCCGGCGGAGGGGGCGACGCGAGCCCCTATAAAAAAGGGGGGAAGATGCGCACATTACGTATTGCATTGGCCCAGATCAACAGCACCGTCGGAGATCTGGAGGGCAATACCGAGAAGATTTGCGAGTATATCGAGAAGGCGAAGGCGCTGGAGGCCGATCTCGTCGCCTTTCCCGAAATGGCCATCCCCGGATATCCTCCCGAAGACCTCCTGTTAAAACCCCAGTTTTCCCAGGACAATCTCGAGGCCCTTCAACGGGTCATCAAGCAGACCAAGGGCATCACGGCGGTCGTGGGCATGGTGGACCGCCAGGAGGATATTTACAACGGGGCGGCCCTCATCCATGACGGCGCCCTGGTCACGATCTACCACAAGATCCACCTTCCCAATTACGGCGTCTTCGATGAAAACCGGTATTTTCAGGCCGGGACGGAATGTCCCGTGATCGTGCTCCGGAACGTGGCGGTCGGCGTCAACATCTGCGAGGACCTCTGGCACCCGGAAGGCCCCGCGCTGACACAGGCGCTGAACGGCGACGCCGAGGTGATCGTGACCATCAACGCCTCTCCGTATCACCGGGGGAAAACGAAATTCCGGGAAGAGATGCTGGCCACCCGGGCGCGGGACTACGGCGTCATCGTGGCGTACGCGAACATGGTCGGCGGTCAGGACGAGCTGGTGTTCGACGGTCAGAGCGTGATCCTGGACCAAAACGGGCAGGGGATCGCCCACGGCCGCCCCTTCGAGGAGGAGCTGATCCTGGCCGACCTGAATATCGACGGGGTGTTTCGATCGCGCCTCCACGATCCGCGCCGGCGGCAGAAGAAGCTGGCCTACATGGCCGAGAAGCCGTCCGTCAAACGGTTTATCCTGCCGGGTCGCGTTGAAGCGACCCGGAAACGGCCGCTTCATCCGAGGCCCTATGAGCCGATCCATCCGTTGATGGAAATCTACCGGGCCCTTACGCTGGGCGTCAAGGATTATGTGGCGAAAAACGGCTTCACGAAGGTGGTGATCGGAATCAGCGGGGGGATCGATTCCGCCCTGACCGCCCTGATCGCGGTGGACGCGCTCGGAAAGGACAACGTGGTCGGGGTCTTGATGCCGTCCCAGTATACTTCCGCCATGAGCCTGGAGGACAGCCAACTCCTCGCGAAGGCGCTGGGGATCAAGCTCCTGGTCGTCTCCATCAAGGAGGTGTTTCAAGCCTATCTCAAGCTGTTTGCGAAAGAGTTCAAGGGCCGTGCGACCGATACCACGGAAGAGAACCTTCAGGCCCGGATCCGGGGAAACATCCTGATGGCCTTCTCGAACAAGTTCGGCTGGCTGGTCCTGACCACCGGCAACAAGAGCGAGATGAGCGTCGGGTACGCGACGCTCTACGGCGACATGGCCGGGGGGTTTGCCGTGATCAAGGACGTTCCTAAAACCCTGGTCTACGAGCTGGCCAACCATCGCAACTCCCTGGAGAAGCGGGCGATCATTCCGCTCCGGATCTTCAAGCGTCCGCCCACCGCCGAGCTGAAGCCCGGCCAGACGGACCAGGACACACTGCCGCCTTATCCCGTCCTGGACCCGATCGTCCTGGCCTATGTCGAGGAGGATATCGGGTTCGAGGAACTGGTCTCGATGGGCCACGACCGGCGAACCGTCGAGAAAGTGATAAAAATGGTGGACGCGAGCGAGTACAAGCGCCGCCAGGCCCCGATCGGCATCAAGATCACCCCCCGCGCCTTCGGCCGCGACCGCCGCATCCCGATCACGAACCAGTACAAGGAAATCCAGGGGAAATAACGTTGGCTCGACGATTTGAATAGATCAGTAATCATCACCAAAGATGAGCCAAGAGCAGACTTGACCCCATCACAGGGAAATGCTCCAAACTATTTCCCAGCAGCATTGGTGACTATTGGGGCATCGGTTCATGAATTCCCTTCTGCACCATTAGCTGTTGACCAGGGCAGATATCGATGACTGCACATTCTTCGGGATGAATAGATGTGAGGAGCTGATACGGCAGGGCGTAATTGTACTGCTGGCCCTGGTAAGTTTCTTTGAGAGCGGATGTACGTATTCTCAAAAGTACAATGCTAGCATCCCTAATCTTGAAGGGACAGGTCTTGCTTTTGCAAGAAATAGTTCTTTACAACAGCAGCTTAATCTCATAGACCTTCCAGAATTTCTGCTTTCAATTAAGCCACTCAATGCCCGACTAGTGTCCAAAATAAACTCCTGGTTTCTTTTTATCCCTGTTCCATTCAACCGGGTATACCCGGAAGCTGAACGATTTGGCCAGAATGATCAGTCAGCCAGCTCACCATTTCTAATTGAAATAGCCTTAAGTCGTTCAATCGGAGAGGTTCTGGTAGATCCCTCACAATTAACTCTTCACTTAGCTGGACAGGATTACACGCCGAAGCGCATGATTATGCCTTCAGACCTTCGTTCTATAAGAGCTTCGAGATTAGGAATTACGCGCTGTGTTCGGAAAAACAATTTCCCGCTTCAAGAAATGGCTCGGCCGATCCATACGATTCAAATTGTCCAAGGAGAGATGGCGTGTATCTGGCTGAGCTTTGATGCAGCTCCTCCGCCTCCAGAGACCGAGTTTTCCCTTACCGTTAATGGGATTAAAGTGGCAGGTAGGACAGTACAAATTCCCACTATACAATTTATAAAAGGTGTCGCTTATGTGTACGACAGTGTTCCTTAATAATGAGCTAATGGACATATTAAGGGCTGGTTGTGCAAAGGGGCCAAGTGGATCCTCCCCCAGTTTGACCGACCCGCGTAGTGGGACTGAAGCCGCCCAGTTCATGGCAGATGTCCCGTATCATTGAAGTCATGAGCCCAATCGCGTTTTCTGTTGACCAAGCCTCTTCGGCTGTATTATTCTGAAACAAAATTAAACCGGCGGCCTCGAGGAGTTTTGGGACACGGGGCCGTTATTACCATTAGCCCATGAGGAGGAGGTAGCGCGATGGCCGCAGAGATTAAAGTGGGGGCGACGGCGCCCGATTTTACGTTGAAGGACCAGGATCAGAAAGACGTCAAATTGAGCGACTACAAGGGTAAGAAGAACGTGGTGCTGGCCTTTTATCCTCTCGATTGGAGTCCGGTCTGCACGACGGAGAACAAGTGCCTGAACGACGATTTTCCGAAATTCCAGTCGGCGAGCACCGAAGTTCTGGGCATCAGCCGCGACAGCGTCTACTCGCACAAGGCCTGGCAGGAGGCGCTCGGGCTCAAGCACCGCCTGCTCTCGGACATGAGCGGGGACGTGGCCAAGAAATACGGCATGTGGCTGGACGACAAGTTCATCACGAAACGCGCGACGGTGGTCGTGGACAAACAGGGAACGGTGAAGTTCGTCAAGGTCCAGGAAATCCTGACGGCGCGTGACGACAACGAGATCCTGACCGCGCTGAAATCTTTGAGCTAAGATCGGATTCTGATATAATGATTGGGGTAGAGAGTCTTCTCTACCCCAATTTTATTACGGGGAATAGACCGATATGGCCATTGAGCTCCAACCCGAACGCGTGACGGACGAAAATTATCCGGATTATCTCGCGGCCCCGGCCGCGCTCATCCTTTTCAAGATCGCGAATTGCGAGAAATGCGAGGAGTTCCTGCCGATCGTGGCCCAGGCGATGCAGCGCTACGAGGGACGGATTCGATGGGGGGTCGCCTTGCTTCACGTTCCGGGAGCCTGTCGGGAAATCAAACGGAAATACCGCTTCGAAACCTTTCCCACGACCCATTTCTACAAGGCCGGCCGGCTTGTCCATGAGGAAGATCACAAGCTGAGCTCCGAGGAATTGGATGCCGCGATCAAGAAATATCTCCTGTAGAATGACGATCGGCCTTTCCTTCGGCGGTTTCCTGATCGCCGCCTTGTGTCTGGCCGTTGCGCCGTTCGGATCCCTCGCGCCGGTCCGTCTGAACGGGTTCGGGATCGCCGAGGCCTCCGGCCAAGGCGCCCCGGCCGTGGACTACGATGCCATCGAAACATTTTTAAAGACATTGACGGCCAAGCAACCGGTCGTCTCCCTGACGGTCATACACGAGGCCGAGCCCTCGCCCGTTCCGGGGCTGCAACAGGTCCGCTTCGTACTGGAGATGAACGGCAAGCGTCAGAACGGGCTGGTCTACCTGTCCGGCAATAAAATATTCCTCGGGCAGGTCTTCGACCTGTCGACGCGGGAGAACCTGACCGAAAAGCAGGTTGGAGAGCCCAAACCGGTCCATTACGATATCAAGGATCTTGATATGGCGGACCGGGTTCCCCGTGGCCATCCGGGAGGGAAGTTGGTGATCGTCGAGTTTTCCGATTTTCAATGTCCGTATTGTAAGCAGGCCACATTACCGATCGGGGAGTTGCTTAAAAAATATCCTCAAGACGTCGTGATCTATTATAAACACATGCCGATAACCCAAATCCATCCGCTCTCCTACCGGATGGCCGTGGCCTCCGAGTGCGCCCGCGTTCAAAAAGCCGAGGCTTTCTGGTCTTTCCATGACCGTTTCTTCTCGGACCCGCCGATTCGGGACGCCGCCCAACTTCGGGAACAAATCGGACAGTTGGCCCAGCAACAAGGGCTCGAAAAAAAGCGGTTCTTGACCTGTTATGATAATGCGGAGCAGGCTCCCCGAGTCCAGAAGGATATGGCGGATGCCCGAAAGATCGGGGTGAGCTCTACGCCGACTTTTCTGCTCAATGGGGAGTTTGTAGCCGGGGTGCAGTCCCTCGAAAGCCTCGAACAATATCTGAATGCAAAATAGATCGTCCGCGACCGGGACGAGCGGGATGGGGGCGACGCGAGCCCCTTATGGAAAGGAGGTCTTCATGGACGATCCGTCCGAAAAGCCCAGCCGAATGGAGAAGGTGAATTTTATTATACGGATCATCCTGGCCGTAGGGACGGTGGCGATTATTCTGGTGGCCCTGTACGGCCTCATGAAACGGGGTTCCGGCTACTGAAGCCCTTAATCTCTCTCCGGCTCTGAATGTCCGTGTTCGTGCTTTACCTTGTCCTCATTGAACAGATCGCTCATCTCCTCATCCATGGTCGTTTCATCATTGGCAACGATGGGGAGAGGGATGGCGATCGGTTTTTTATTCGGAGTTTTCTTTTTCGTTTCGTCCGCGGCTTTGTGCGGTTTTGGATTTTTACTCATCGCCACCTCCTTGTCCTCGATCCTAATAATAAATAAGTTATTATTTAAAAATAAGATATATAATTATCTTAAAATTTATGTTTAAGTAAAAACGCCTTCATGGCCGCGACCTGAGTGTGGGGATCGCCTTCGGCGGCCGCCGCGCGGATTCGTTTTTTCAGATAGGGATTTCTTCCGATTCGTTCGACGACCTCCTCCAGAAACGTTTCGGATGCGGCCTCGGATTGTTTCGAAAGGTGCCTCAGAATTTCATCCTCCACCGGCACAAAACTTTCTCCAAAATGAAAAATCGCGCTATAATGCCGGTTCCCGATCCATTCAAACTGAAGACCCTTCATGGAAGAATCCTCCTCCGGCGGGGGAAATCGGCTTCTCGAAGCTGGTATCTCATGACGAACCTATTATAACAGAAAGTCAGGCCGGATGAGAATAAATGCCGTTTTCGAGGGTTGCTTGCATAAAAGGCCGAATGAGGAGTATAAGGATGACAGAAGGGAGGTGGCCCATGAAAAGAGAATGTCGCAGGTATTTAAACGTCTGGCTCGGTGTGGTCTTATTATTCGGAATGGCATCCTGCTATGGTTCTCCCCCGGGAGGCGGAACGCAGCAAAGTCCGGTGGTTGGTATGGCCCTCGATGCCCCGAAGGATTTCCCGAATAAAGAAGCGGCCGCGAAGAATGACGAAGGCGTCGGGCATTTAAAGCAGGAACACTGGGATATAGCGGCCGGTTCTTTCCGAGACGCCATTGCCCTGTCGTCGAACATGGCCGAGGCGCATTTTAATCTCGGCCTGGTTCTGGATCAGATGGGAAACCATCAGGAGGCGGCCGAACAGTTCAAGACGGCCAAGGAATTGGCGCCGAATAATCCCAAGATCGCCGATAATGAAATTTTAAAGAAGCATCTATGATTGATCCGGTAGGTAGGGGCGAGGCATGCCTCGCCCCTACCGGGAAAAGGGCTGACGGTCGGCCGACTTTTTTTTGATGAGCTCGTAGGCCGCGACCAGTCTTCTTAATTTCGGTTCGGTGCTGCGGTCCCCGCCCCGCCGGTCGGGGTGAAGCTCTTTCACCAGACGGCGGAAGGCGGCCGTGATCGACCTCATGCTCGAACCCGGCTCCATGCCCAGCTCCCGATAGGCTTCGGCCTCGCTTCCGATCTCGGGTCGGGCGTCCGGCGAGTTGTTGGTTTCCCACTGACGGAGGAAGTCAAACAGGTTGAAACGGTTCCGGCGGCGCATCGGCCGGTTGTATAACTGGCTGTCGATCTCTTCGAAATGTTCTTCCAGGAAGTTGAGTCGTGCCGAAAGTTTTTTAAGATCGTCCAAGACGCACGCCTGATCGATTTCGCCGATGAGCTGGGCCAGCAGCAGTTCCATCTCTTCAAGGCGTTCCTGTTGGGCAAAGTACGTGTCCATCCGCTCGTGGAACACCTGTTCAAAGGCCTCGGACGAGCTTTTCTCGACGCGGCTTTGCAGGTCTCCCAAGCGGTCCCGGAGCTTTTTACGGAGCTCCATGGCTTTTAAATGGTCGTAGTCTTGGCCCATCGAACACCGTCCGCGTAGATGACGCTGTTTGCAGGGGCTCGCGTCGCCCCCTCCATTGGCAGAGCCGCATGGAGCGGCTCGACTGAGCTCGCCGAAGTCCTCCCCCTCTCGCTCGCGTTGCCCGCTGATTCGTAGAGACCCGCGGGTTTCCCGATCGGCCATTACATTATACTAAACGCACCGGTTTAATTGAATAAAATAGTTTGCCCCGGCAGACTTTCTTGACATTTTTCAGGCAACTTGGTACGTTGCCTCAATGGTCCCCGGTTTGCCCAAAAAGCCCTTTGTGAGTCCATTGGGAAAAAATAAAATACCCCTTGCGGCCCTGGTCCTCTTCCTGGCCATCACGAGCCCCGGACCCTGCGTGATGGCCCAATCCGAAGAGGAGGCTTACGAACACAACCGTCAGGGGATGATCGCGATGTCCGAGGCCGAATTCGATGAGGCGATCGTGGAGTTCCGGAAGGCGGCCGCGCTGGCCAAGGACTACCAGATCCGGGACCGGTCGCTGATTTACACCCCGGTCTTCATGACGGCCTGGGCCAACGAGAAGCTCGGACGCGTGACGGAGGCTTGCGGTGAGTTTCAACGTTTTTTAGAGATCGCCCCGCCGGATGCGATCGAGCCGACCAAGGCCGAGCACGCCCGGGACTATTTAAAGGTCCACTGCGGAAGGTGAGTCTTAGATGAAAGCGGCCGGTTTTTGGATCCTGATGTTCTGCCTCTTGGCGGTGATGGCCTATCTGACCCTTTACACCAACCCCCAGCGCTCCAAGTACCGTCACCCGGCGGAGGAAGCCCGGCCACCCGCCGCCGAATCTTCGGAGACGCGTGAAAAAACCTGGAGCAAGGTGTACGCCGAGCTGTACGGGCCCAAGGGATTGGAAAAAACCTGGGAGATTGCGACCCCGAAGGGCTATTTCACCCAGGCCGACCGGGACCAGTTCGTGCGCGATATCCCGGCCAAAAAACAGTTCGGAGAAGCGCAGGTCACGGCCAAGGAGGACGGGGACGACCTCGTATTCAGCATCTATTACAAAGGCGCAAAGCCTTGAGGCCCGGAATCGCCGCCGGGTGGCTGTGTCTCGTCCCCATTTTGGGGATGAACGGAGGAGGGGAGACCATGGCTTTCGAGATCAAGAGCTCCGCGTTTGAACCGGGTCAGCCCATTCCGAAGAAATATACCTGCGAGGGGTCGGACCTCTCCGTGGCCCTGGCATGGACCGATCCGCCAGCGGGGACGAAGAGCTTCGCCCTGATCGCCGACGATCCGGACGCCCCGATGGGGACCTGGGTCCACTGGGTGGTGTACGACCTTCCGGCCGAGGCGCGCGGTTTGCCCGAAGGGTTTCCTAAGCAGGAGACCCTTCCGGACGGGACCCGGCAGGGACTGAACGATTTCCGGCGTGTCGGCTACGGCGGTCCGTGTCCGCCTCCGGGAAAGCCCCACCGCTATTTTTTCAAGTTGTACGCCCTGGACAAAAAGATCGGGTTGCCGCCTCGGGCGACCAAACCGCAAATCCTCGACGCCATGAAGAACCACATTCTTGTCGAGGCCCAGGTAATGGGGACGTACAAACGGTGAGGCGATTTTTGAGAAGAATAGATGCGCGATTGACAGATCATCGCCGTTGGGAATAAAATTAAGCCAACCCGACTTCGAACCTTCAATGTTGCGGTCTCATGCGAAGAGCGACCTGCGCGGTGATAGGAATCTATTTTCTGGCGGCCGTATCGCCGGGCGCCGCTGCGGAAACGTCGGTCAATCAACCGTCGCCCCCCGCGGAGGTTATTCCCATCGGCGCCGATGGGGTTGCGCGCGCGGAGATCGTGGTGGATTCGTATTCCTATAAACCGGACCGTTTGATTGTCCCTGTGGGCCATTCGGTAGAGCTCACGCTGAAGAGCGTGACGATCATCGTTCCGCATAATTTTGTGATCAAAGCTCCGGAGCTGGGCATCAATGTGAGCCAGGAGGTCCCGGCGGGCAAGACCGTGACGGTCCAATTCACTCCCACGGGCGCCGGGAAAACGGAATTCTATTGCGACAAGAAGCTCCTGTTTTTCGAGAGCCATAAGGAAAAAGGAATGGTGGGGACCTTGGAGGTGCGCGAGGCCCCGGTGAATTGATCTCGTGCCCGTTGATTAGGCAGGCGCGAGGCTTATCTCCCCTGTAAAAAGGCGATTAAAAGGAGACTCCAATGAAGATACGACCGTTGAATGACTGGGCCTTGATACGACCCAAATCGGAAAAGGAGAAGACCGCCGGCGGGATCATCATCCCGGACGTGGCCAAGGAAAAACCCCAGGAAGGGGAGGTGCTGGCCGTCGGCAGTGGTCATTTTAAAGAGGAACGGGACAAAAAGGGAAAAGTGATCGAGAAGAAATTTGTGCCCACGGTGGTCAAACCGGGGGATCATGTCCTGTACGAGAAGTACGGTGTGACCAAGGTGGACGTGGACGGTGAAGAGTTCGTCCTGGTCCGGGAGGAGAGCATCCTAGGATGCTTCCAGTAGATTCCCGGGGGACCATGCAAGCGGATCGGGAAACATAAATCGTGAGTGGCAAAACCGGAACGTTCGAATGTGTGAACGGCGGGGGGATGCGAGTCCCTGGAACACAGAAGGGGGTTTCTTGAGACATCGTCAGGACGGATCGTATCGGGAGCGCGGGGGCCGTCGGCCTTCGGTGGATCGCGGAAGACCCGAACGCGGCGGAGGACCCGCGCAGCGACCCTCCGGACCCAAGTCGGGGATCGATCCCTTTGATCTGTTTTGCGCCTATCATCTGGCCATTGCGCCGGATAAGTCCTACCGGCCGGCCAATATACACGACGTGGCGCGGCGCTTCGGCGTCGACGCGGGCGTGATCCGGCAGACCCTTCAGGAGTACGGCATGGACCCGGAGACGATGCTCGACACCGATTTCGACCTGACCATGGCGCAAATGGATATCCAGGTGGCGCCGCCCGGGGTCGACCGCGTCGAACTGGCCAAAGGGATTTTTGAGGCCTTCCGGAAGGCGCCGCGGAAGAAAAGGGACTGGCAGCGGATTCTCTCGGATGACGAGCGGGAGAACGCCAAGATCTTCGGACGAAAGAAATAAGCCCCGGCTCGATCACACTCCATGCCGCAAACCGTCGTAGAAGTCCGGAACCTCACCAAGCGATTCGAACGCGTCACCGCGGTTGACGGAATCTCCTTCGAAATTTACCAGGGCGAGATCCTCGGGATCCTCGGCCCCAACGGCGCCGGAAAGACCACGACCATCCAGATGCTCCTGGGCGTAACGACGCCGACCGGCGGCCAGATCCGGATCTTCGGTCTCGAACTGGGCCGCCACCGCGAAGAGATCCTGGGCCGGGTTAATTTTTCTTCGACCTATGTTTCTCTGCCCCAATCCCTGACCGTCGGGGAGAATCTCCGGGTATTCGCCCAGCTCTATCAGGTCCGGAACGCCCGCGAGAAGATCGAACATCTACTGTCGGTATTCGAGATCTCCCACCTTCGGGATACCGTGACCCGGAAATTGTCGACGGGACAGCTCACCCGGGTCTCCCTCGTCAAAGCGCTCCTGAACGATCCGAAGATCCTTTTCCTGGATGAGCCGACGGCCAGCCTGGATCCCGATATCGCGGACAAGACGCGTTCCCTGCTCAAGTCCATCCGCGCCGAGTCGGGCCTGACGATTCTCTATACGTCGCACAACATGAAAGAGATGGAGGAGATGTCGGACCGGATCATTTTCCTGAACAAGGGCCGGATCATCTCGACCGGTACGCCCGCCGAGATCCTGAATCGTTTCCAGGGCGAGGATCTCGAAGAGGTATTTCTGAAGGTGGCCCGTGGTAAAGCGGGTCTGTGAAAAGGCCTTCGCGGAGGGATTCCAGAATGGGTCCTATGCGATGAGCGGTTTTGGGATTAGCACAGATTCTCCTTGGGCCGGCAGGTCGCCGTTACGACATGCCGGCCGGTGGATTTTCCTTTTTATCAATTTCGGGCGCATGACCCATTCTTCCACACCTCCGCTTCGGGCCTTCTTAAGGGATGACCTATGAAGCTGCATCGCATCCTGGCCGTCGTGAACCGCCACCTCATGCTGTACAAACGCAGCCCGCAGCGGATCATGGAGATCGTCTACTGGCCGCTGCTGGATCTGTTGGTCTGGGGCTTCATCACGTTGTACCTCGCCCGATACAAAGAAGGGCTTCCGGCCTTCGTCGCCTTTTTTCTCGGCGCGCTCATTCTCTGGGACATCCTGTTCCGCGCCCAGCAGGGTATCTGCATCTCGTTCCTCGAGGAGATCTGGTCCCGGAATCTCCTCAACCTTTTCGTCAGCCCGCTGCGGGTGGGGGAATTCCTGTCGGCCACGATGCTGGTCAGCGTCATCAAGGTCCTCGGGGCTGCTTTTGTGACGGTCGGACTGGCCTACCTGCTCTATTCGTTCAACCTTTTCATGATTGGCGTTTCGCTGATTCCCTTTGCGATCAATCTGGTCGCGACAGGTTGGGCGATCGGAATCTTCACCACGGCGATCATCCTTCGTTTCGGACAGGAGGCCGAAGTCCTCGCGTGGGGCTTGGCGTTCTTGTTCCAGCCGGTCTCGGCTGTTTTCTATCCCGTAACGGTCCTTCCGCCTTTCCTTCAGACGATCGCGACCGGCATCCCGGCCTCCCATGTGTTCGAGGGAATGAGGGCGGTGATCGAAACAAAGACCTTCCCGGTCCATGAGTTGGTGTGGGCCACCGGTCTCAATGTCGTTTACATTACGGCCGCCGTCCTGTTTTTTAACGGGATGTTTCGGGTGGTCAAGATGAAGGGGCTTCTGGTCCGGGCGGGGGAGTAAATTTTGTTTTAGACGCTTCGGTGCGTTGTGCTAAATTATCCGCCCTAAAGGAGGTGCCATCGATGAAGCAGTTCCTGATACGAGGATTTTTAATCGGAATGTTCCTGTTGTCCGTTCTGGATACGGCCTGGGCGGCGACGGGCTGTCCAACGCCCCCGATCATCATGGTCGGCGCGAATATGA
Organism: Nitrospiria bacterium; assembly: GCA_035498035.1. Lineage (NCBI taxonomy): Bacteria > Pseudomonadati > Nitrospirota > Nitrospiria > Nitrospiria bacterium. Next base: position 5,095 of record DATKAN010000049.1, on the reverse strand, counting down.
ATGTGGCGGCGCACGATCCCAAGGCGCCCATCGTGCTGGCGCTCGATCGCGCCGTCGATATGATCCCTTATACCGATCCCAAAACCGGCAAGCCCTCGACGGCCCCTTACGATTTCAGGCCCTTTCTGAACGCGGTCAATATCGCCGGAGGCCGCTACAAGCTCGGCCGGCTGCTCACCAGCGAATCGGGCGTAGGGGGGACAGTGCAGTGGCACGGAGCTCAGATGGTCATTACGCCGGAGGATCCCCTGGAACCGGGTACCCAGTACGTGGTATGGGTCTATAAATATATTTCCGTCGAAGGCGTCCCGTGCCCCCGCCTCGGAAACCGTCTATTCTTCAAAACATCCGGGGAGACGCCCAAGGACGGAAATCCGATCCGCGAAATCAACCTGAGCGCCATCTGGCGGGGTACGACCAACGGAAGTCAACGCCTGAACGGAACCGTGACCGGAGTTCATCCCACCTTGAACCTCGTCTCGCTGAACACCAAGGAGCAGGGGCCGATCCAGATCATTCTGGACGAGGGCAGCATGATTATGAAGGGCGACAAGGTCCTGACCAAGTCGGATCTTAAAAAAGGCGATAAGATCCAGGCCGAGTTCTACGGCGAGCGGCTTACATGGATCTTGGTGCAGTGACAAAGAAACGACCTCCGTTGATGCCGTTCCATCGTACATGAATACGCCAAAGACCCCAATATATGCCACTTTTGGGTAGTTGACATTCTCCATAAAATATGTTGAAGTCAGTCCGTTCAGTTCTCAAATTTTCTCCATAAGCTGAAAAGAACGCTTATCTTAGAAGCCAAGCACCCCGCACAGGTTTCATTGGGCCACCTGTGATTAGCCATGATGCGGTGTTTAGACTTCTCTAGCGGCGGAATCCGTGTACGCTCCATGGCGGGTCGGTAATCGGTTTAACAAAGCAAGCCTTCTTCTGAGCTGGGGTTCGGAGGAAGGCTTTTGTATTTTTGGCAATGTTTTACGAGCAGATCGGGACATGGCGCCTCAACATAGTTAAATGAAGGCGGGAACCATTTCGTTACGACACGATTACCCCATTGCTATCCAACCTTGATAAGGAGGCTCCCATGAAGCTGCGCGACGGTATGATCAGGCTCTTTTTCTTCTCATTTTTGTGTAGCTTCACCTTTGGGTTCGCAGTTGCCGGTCTCGCATTCGCGGACACGCTGCAGACGCACGAGTACGCGGTGACGCCCGGCACGAGCTGGGAGACGACGCCCCGGCTCGGCCTCGACGGGCTCGGTGAGCTCGTCGTCTACACGAAGAGAGAGCGGCTGCCCGACAACTCCTTCGGCAAGGGCGACATCTGGTACCAGCGGCTAGCGGGCGGCGCGCCGTTCGGCGCGCCCGTGCAGGTCACGAGCGGCGCGCAGGACAACCAGCTCAACGACGTGAGCGGCGACTACATCGTCTACACCGAGTACGTCAGCACGACCTCGGTCTCCGGACGCATCATGGTGTACCAGATCTCGACCACGCTCCGGTGGCCGCTGGGGAGCGCGACCATCATCCTGGAGCCGCGCATCAGTGGCACCAAGGTGGTGTGGCGTGAGGGCGGTGCCAGCGCGACGCAGGTCATGCTGTTCGACCTGACCTGGCTGGGAACGAGCAAGACCGCCGAGGTCATCGGCGGCCCCACCCCGCCGACCTACAACGTCGAGATCGGCGACCGGTTCGTCGTCTGGTCGGAGCGAGGAACGACGTCCTATGAGGCCGCGGCCTACGACCTCACCGCGGGGGTTCCCGTCACCTTGACGGCCTCGCCGAACACTAATGAGACGGAGATCTCCACGAGCGGCCCCTGGGTGGTCTGGATGGCCCAGGACAAGGGCGTCGCGAGCACCCGCATCGTGGCCCGCAACATGGACACCGCCGAGGAGCGCGTCATCGCGGACAACGGCGCCGGGAACTACCACCCGACCATCGACGGTGACCTCATCGCCTACGAGTCGAACCTCACCGGCAACCTCGACATCTTCGTCTACCGGCTCTCCACCGGCGAGACCTTCCAGGTGACCACCGACCCGGCCGACCAGTACCTCGACGACGTGTTCGGCGCGTCGGTGGCCTACGTCGACACGCGCGGAGGCAACGAGGACATCTACGTCACGGACCTCGTCTTCGTCCCGCCGGACCCCTGCGCCGCGCTCGGCGGGGACGTCGACGGCGACACCGTGTGCACCGCCGTCGACAACTGTCCGATGGTTGCCAATCCGGACCAAGCCGACGCTGACGGCGACGGAGTGGGCGATGCCTGTGAGGCCGCTGGCTGCTATCCCGCTTTGCCGCCCCCGGATCTCAGCGTGACGGGCAAGGAAGATGTGACGGTCGACGGAGCGGAATTCAGCCGCTATCAGTTGGGGGTAGCCAACTGGTCGGCGTTCCCGGATGACTTGTTTGCGGCCGCGCCGGATCTTCCCGCCTGCGGCCTGAATACCAACGCTTCGCGCACCTGGGCGAATATCTACAGCCAGGAGAAAACGTATGTCTATGGATTCTGCTCGCTCAATTCCGCATCCTTGCTGAAAGATGCCCTGTGGTTTGCGGAGCCGAAGGGCGTGGCGCCCCCGGAGTATGTGTATCTCACCTTGAATGATCGCCGCTGCAATATAACCTACACCTCCAATCTTGCCTGGACCAATTTGATACCCGTGGCGAATGCCGGGCCCGACCAATCCGTGTACCCGGGCAACACGGTCACGCTGGATGGCAGCGGCAGCACGGACCCAGACGGCAATTATCCGCTCACCTACGCCTGGACCATCATCTCGAAACCGGTCGGCAGCGCGCCCACCCTGACCAATCCGACCGCGGTGAATCCGTCGTTCCCGGCCGATCTTCCCGGCATTTACATGGTCCGCCTGGTCGTGACCGATGCAAAGGGACTCGCCGGCAGTCCCGATGACGTGGTGGTGATAACGGTGCCGAACCAGCCTGACCTGACGATGACGTCAATATCGCCCAATGCTTCGATTGCTAACCAAGGGGGCACTCTGTCGGTGACCGACACGGTGAGCAACCAAGGGACATCGAGCGGAGTCTTTAGGATTGCCTATCATCTTTCCACCGATAATATCTATGGGAACGGGGACGATGTCGTGATCCCGACGATTCGTGTGGTGATATCGCTTGGAGCGGGGGCTTCCAATACCGCAACAACCAACCTTCCGATTCCATCAATTGTACCGGGCGGTACCTATAATCTTTGCGCCATGGCCGATTCGGTCAATCAGGTGGCTGAGACAAATGAGGCGAACAACGCCCTGTGCAGTACGGGTACGGTCACGCTGCCGAAGGCTGATTTGGTCATGACGGCCGTGTCGACTGCTACGACCGTGATCGCCCCGGACAAGATGCTATCCCTATCCAACAGCGTGAAGAACCAAGGCGGCTTCTCGGCCGGCAGCTTTAAGATCGGCTTTTACCTTTCCACGGACGGGGTGAGCCACGATGTGGCGATCACGGCCACGCGGACGTTGAGCTCCTTGGGAGCCGGCGCCACCAGTGCCGCCTCGACCACGTTAACAATACCTTCCACCACGGCATTAGGAACGTACTATGTCTGTGCGGAGGCCGATAGCGGACATACTTTACCCGAGGGGGATGAGGGGAACAACAGCCTGTGCACGGGTGGGACGATCCAGGTGACCCTTCCGGATCTGAGCATGACCGACGTGACGCCGAATTCGGGGACGGCGACTAAAGGTGGGACGCTGTCGGTAACGACCACGGTGAACAACTCGGGGGCTGCAAGCGGGGCGTTTCGGATCGGCTTTTACCTTTCGGTCAACGCCGACGGGAGTACCCAGGATGTGGCGATCACAACAACGCCGGTGGTGAGTTCGCTGGGGACGGGGGCTTCAAGTCCGGGTACCACCAGTCTGACAGTTCCCGGCACAACCCCGTCAGGAGATTACTACGTGTGCACGATCGCTGATTCGTTAAATCAGGTGGTCGAGACAGATGAGGGGAACAACACGCTCTGCTCCGGCTCCCAGATCACCGTGCCGTAGGGCGAGAGGAGGCCAGAGGGATCAAGGCACGAGTGGCTTCGGACTATCATTACGGTTACGCCGTGAAGGAGAAAAAATAGGCTTAAAAAGTTTCGATTGACTAAGCTTTGATCACCATCCTATAATCCTACCATATACGCGAGGGGCGCCCGGAAGGGCTGAGAGACCGCATCGGCGGCGACCCTTTGAACCTGCTCTGGATAATGCCAGCGAAGGGAAGCGAAATGGCTTGATTCCTTAGAACCGCACCCGATTCTGGTGCGGTTTTTTGTTTGTGTGAGACTATTAATCATAGAAAGGACGCGCCGGATATGAAAACCAACTTGAAGAAAGGCGGTGGAGACGCCGTCAATGCGATTCCCGGGAATGGAAACGGTTCGGATGAAATAAAACTGACCACTGCGCCCTTCCCGGTTTCGCGCAAAATTTATGTCGAGGGTTCACAGTCCGGCGTTCGCGTCCCGATGCGGGAAATCCGGCTGACACCGACACGCGCGTTTAGGGACGGTTCCGTCGAGGAAAATCCGCCCGCCGTCGTTTACGATACGTCCGGTCCTTATACCGACCCCGCTGCAACGATCGACATCCGGGCCGGTCTTCCGCCGCTTCGCCGCAACTGGATTGTGGGACGGGGAGACGTGGAAGCGCTGACCGAGGTTTCGTCCGAATACGGCCGGCGCCGCGCAGGCGATTCCAGGCTCGATTCCGTCCGCTTCCCGAACGTTCGAAAGCCGCTTCGCGCCCAGCCCGGAGAAAACGTCACCCAGATGCATTATGCACGAAAGGGGATCATCACTCCTGAGATGGAATTCATCGCGATCCGCGAGAATCAGGCGAGGGAGATGATGCGGGACGACTACCGGAGCCATGGAAAAGGCGTGGCTCTTCATCCGGGCCAGTCCTGGGGCGCTGCGATCCCTTCCGTCATCACCCCCGAGTTCGTGCGCGACGAGGTCGCGAGGGGAAGGGCGATCATCCCGGCCAACATCAATCATCCGGAGCTGGAGCCGATGATCATCGGCCGGAATTTCCTGGTCAAGATCAACGCCAACATCG
>DATKAN010000048.1 GCA_035498035.1 Nitrospiria bacterium | reverse complement strand
GGTAATCATGCGGTTTAGGTTTGCGACAATAACGTAGAACACCCTCAACAAAATAGAATCGTCGGATTCAGGTTTCTCCGCGACCTTCCTGTTCGGCTCGCGGGGGATCACGGAATGTTCTGCCGAGTAAGAAACGCAGATACGTAACTCCGGGATACCGTCCAGCTCTCGTATCCGGCCAAGGCCTGATCTTCCAAGGAGTGGCCGGGAATACGGTAGAAGTCGAATGGGTGAATATTTTACATTTAAATTGGATTCATCACCTTCTGTTCTTCCCGGCTGCTGTCGTATACCCGTTTCACGAACCGGCTCTTCTTTCCTCGGGGGGAACCAACGCTTAACATTAAAATAATCTATGCGGCAGGAATGCGAAGTCCTCATCATCGGGGGGGGAATCACCGGTTTGACCATTGCGCATGAATTGGTCAAACAAGGAATCGGGAATACCCTCATCCTTGAAAAAGAGCCGGAGTTGGGTCTTCATGCCAGCGGGCGCAACAGCGGGGTTTTGCATGCCGGGATCTACTACACCCCCGATTCCCTGAAGGCCCGATTCTGCATTGAAGGAAATCGCCTGTTGAAGCAGTATTGCAAGGAAAGGGGCCTGACCTTGTTGGAGACGGGAAAGGTTATTGTGACCAAAAACGAAGCGGAGCTGGCCGGTCTGCAGGAATTGAAACGGCGCGCCGATGCCAGCGGAGTCAATACCCTTCTGATTGACAAAAAGCAATTGTCCAAGATCGAGCCGCAAGCGGCCACCTATGAACAGGCCTTGTATTCGCCGGAGACGGCCGTCATCCGGCCGAAGGAAATTTTAAAGACGCTGTCGGAGGAATTGACCAAATCCGGCCGCGCCAAAATCGTTTACAATACCTCCTGCCTCGGATTTCGCGGCAGCCGATCGGCGCTCACTACCCGGGGTCCCATTGAATTTAAATGGGCCGTTAACGCTGCGGGAACCTATGCGGACAGCGTGGCCCACACCATGGGGCTGGCCAAGGATTACAGGATTTTGCCGTTCAAGGGAACCTATAAGCGACTGGTAAAAAGCCGATCGAATCTGGTACGCGGAAATATTTATCCCGTCCCCGACCTGAGAAACCCTTTTCTCGGGGTGCACTTCACAAAAAATGCCGACGGCGATGTGTACATCGGTCCGACGGCCATCCCGGCCCTGGGAAGGGAAAACTATCGGCCGCTGGAGGGATTGGGCCTGGAGTCCGCCACGATCATGTATCGGAATTTTATCCTTCTGTTTGGGAATCAGGCCTACCGGGCGGCGGCCCAATCCGAACCTAAGAAATATTTCAAGCGTTTTATTTATAATGAGGCCCGGCAATTGATACCGCAACTGCGGATGACGGATATCGAAGACAGCCCCAAAGTCGGGATACGGCCCCAGTTGGTTCACTGGCCGACCCGGCAACTGGTGAGCGATTTTGTGGTTCTGGAGGACGGCCCGAGTGTTCATGTACTGAATGCGATCTCGCCCGCGTTCACGTCATCCATGGCGTTTGCGCAATACCTTGTATCCCGCATACTCCAACAGAAAGGAAGCCACCATGCCGTTTCGCTTTGAGCGTCTCGAAATACCGGAGGTGATTCTGATTGAAGTCAAGGCCTTTGAAGACCCTCGGGGCTTCTTCATGGAGACCTACAAGCAGTCCGAATTTAAACGCGCGGGGATTCTTGAAAATTTCTTACAGGATAATTATTCGCATTCTACGAGAAACGTGCTGCGCGGCTTGCATTACCAAAAGAGCCCGCACGGCCAGGGTAAACTGGTGTCCGTGATTCAGGGAGAGATCTTCGACGTGGCGGTGGACATTCGGCGGGAATCGCCCACGTACGGGAATTGGGTCGGGACGCTGTTGTCGTCCAAAAATCGCCGGATGCTTTATGTTCCGGCGGGTTTTGCCCACGGCTTCTGCGTGCTCAGCGGCGAAGCGGATGTCGTTTACAAAGTGACCCGGGAATTCGCGCTGGAGTCCGACCGCGGAATTCTTTGGAACGACCCCGCGATCGGGGTCCAATGGCCGACGGATCGTCCGGTCCTCTCGACCAAGGACACCCAGCTTCCGTTATTAAAGGACGCAGACAACAACTTTTCCTACGCGAGGTCACAAGGCTTATGAAGGTTTTGGTCACGGGTGCTGGAGGATATATCGGATCGGTCCTGGTGCCGATTTTGCTTGAGAACGGCTATGAGGTTGTGGGGCTGGATCGGTTTTTCTTCGGGCGTCAGACGCTTCCCCCGGAGGATAAACGTCTTAAAATTCTTCGGGATGACATCCGGCGGGTGAACGAACCGGTGTTCCAGGGGGTGGATGCCGTTATTGATCTGGCGGCCCTCTCCAACGACCCCTCGGGCGAGTTGGACTCGGAGAAGACCTGGGAGATCAATCACCGGGGTCGGGTCGGGGTAGCCAAACTGGCTAAAAAAGCCGGGGTAAAACGGTATCTCCTGCCCTCCTCCTGCAGCATTTACGGGTTCCAGGAGGGCGTCCTGGATGAAACCTCCTCTCCCAATCCACTCACCACCTATGCCAAGGCCAACCTCCAGGCGGAAAAGGATACTCTTTCTTTAGCCGATGATCATTTCTGTGTGACCGTCATCCGGCAGGCGACCGTATACGGTCTTTCACCCCGGATGCGTTTTGATTTGGCCATTAACGGGATGGTGCGGGGCTACCTTAAGAATGGGAAGATACCCATTCTTCGCGATGGGAATCAGTGGAGGCCCTTCGTGCATGTCCGGGATACCTCCAACGCCATGAAGATGGTCCTGGAGGCTCCGATCGATAAGATTCGCGGACAGATCTTCAACGTGGGTTCGGATGAACAAAACGTCCAGATCATGCCGCTGGCTCAGATGGTCGTGAAGGCCATGGAAAAGCCGTTCGCCTATGAGTGGTACGGGCTGCCCGACCACAGGTCTTATCGGGTCAGCTTTCGAAAGATCAAAGAACGTCTGGGTTTTCAAACCAAATTCACACCCGAAGACGGGGCGCGTGAGATTGTCGAGCAGATCCAAAAGGGGAAGCTCGATCCGGAGGATCCCAAGACGATCACGGTTCAATGGTACAAGCACCTGATGGAGATGCAGGCCTTTCTCAAACAGGTGGAGTTGAACGGGGGGCTCTTATGAAGATTGCGGTTACCGGAGCGACGGGGCAGTTGGGCCGAGATATCGTCGAGGTCCTGCAGAATGACGGGCGCTTCGAGGTTCTACCGTTGTCGCACAATGAGATCGAAGTGACCGACCCCGATTCGGTTCGAAAAGCCCTCCTGATCTGGCATCCGGATGCGGTGGTGAACTGCGCCGCGTTTCATCGCGTGGATGAATGCGAGGAACGTCCGGACGCGGCCTTTCAGGTAAATGCGCTTGGGGCGTTGAATGTGGCGAGGGTCTGCGCGGAGTTGAAGGCCCTGTGCGTGTACGTCAGCACCGATTATGTCTTCGATGGTCAGAAGGATCGGGGCTACAGCGAAGAGGACACCCCGTGTCCGGTTAATGTATACGGGATAACCAAATTCGCCGGGGAGCAATTGACTCGACAGGCCTGCGCCGATTGGCTGATCGTTCGCGTGGCGAGTTTGTTCGGAAAGTCGGGGGCGAGGGGAAAGGGCGGAAATTTCATCGAGGCCATTCTTTCAAAGGCCCGTGCCGGCGAGACGCTGAAAGTTGTGAACGATATTCGAATGTCGCCGACCTATACCTTCGATGTCGCCACCGCGTTGGCCGAGCTCCTCGCAAAAAGGGCGACCGGGGTCATACACCTTTCGAACGACGGCGCCTGCACCTGGTATGAGCTCGCCGGAAAGGCCGTGGATCTGATCGGGTTAAAAAATCAGGTCAATCCGATTTCCTCGGACGAATTCCCGAGCAAGGCGAAACGTCCGAAAAATTCTTCAATAAAAAGCGAACGGATTTCCGGGGTCCTCGATCGGCCGATGCGGCCCTGGCAGGAAGCCATGAGGGCTTACCTGATTGAAAAAGGCTATCTCTCCGATCAATGAGAATTGTTGTTTCGGGTGCCGACAGCGTCGGTCCGAACCATGAGGAAATATGCAGGCGGCAAGATCACTCATAAATTTCCTTCGCAAGATCGCCCAGAACCGTTTCATGATCCGCAGCCTTGTGGTGCGCGACATCCGGACGCGGTATATGGGCTCGTTCTTGGGCATTTTCTGGGCCTTCGTGCATCCGCTGACACAGCTTATCATTTTTTATTTTGTTTTCTCCGTCGTCCTTAAGGCTCGGCTCGGCGCCCAGTATGCCGGCACCAATTATGCCGTATGGCTGATGAGCGGGATGCTCCCCTGGATGCTGTTCAGCGAGGTGGTCAATCGCTCGCCGGGCGCGGTGCTGGAGCAGGCGAACTTGATCACGAAAACCGTTTTTCCATCGGAGATCCTCCCGTTTGCCCATGTTTCGGCCGCATTGGTCAATCACCTTATTCTGTTTGTCATACTTCTCGGGTTTATAATGGTGCTTGGACCGGGGCTCACGTTGAACTTGCTTTGGCTCCCTCTTTATTTATTTGGGGTCATTTTGTTCGCGCTGGGCCTCGCCTGGTTTTTATCCGCGCTGAATGTATTCCTGAGGGACATCGGCCAGATTTTAGGCGTGCTCCTCAATCTATGGTTTTTCTTCACGCCGATCATCTACCCGGCGAACCTGGTCCCGGAAGGGTTCCGGCCGTTTCTTGCGCTCAATCCGATGGTGTATCCGGTGGAAGGGTACCGCATGGCGCTCCTCGGAAAGACGGAGCCGGATCCGGTGGGACTGGTCATCCTATTTGTTTGGGGAATCGTTGCTTTTATGTTCGGTGGGCTCGTATTTAAAAAACTGAAGCCGGCGTTTGCGGATGTTTTGTGATATGAACGCAATCGAAGTAAACAATCTGACCAAGATTTATAAGCTGTACTCGTCGCCGAAGGACCGGCTGAAGGAAATTCTGACCAGGAAAAAACACCATCATGACTTTTATGCCTTGAACGATGTCTCTTTTACCATCGAAAAAGGCCAGACTGTCGGGATCATCGGGCAGAACGGGAGCGGAAAGAGCACGCTGCTTCAGATCATCTGCGGCGTGCTTCAACCGACCTGCGGCAGCGTTCGTGCCAACGGGCGGATCGCGGCGTTGCTGGAGCTAGGCGCCGGTTTCAATCCGGAGTTTACCGGACGCGAAAACGTCTACATGAACGGTGCCCTGATGGGCTTCAGCCGGGAAGACATGGATCGACGCTTTCCCGAGATCGAGGCCTTCGCCGAGATCGGGGAGTTTATCGACCAGCCCGTGAAGACTTACTCGAGTGGGATGTATGTTCGACTGGCTTTCTCTTCGGCCGTTAACATTGATCCAGAAATCTTGGTGGTGGACGAGGCGCTGTCCGTCGGAGACATGTATTTCCAGCATCGGTGCATCTCCAGGATGGAATCGTTCCGGGCGGAAGGGAAGACCATTGTTTTGGTGACGCACGATATTAATCTGGTCAAATCCTTTTGCGATAAGGCCGTATTAATGGATCACGGCCGTGTTTTTGACAGCGGCGATCCGGAAT
>DATKAN010000047.1 GCA_035498035.1 Nitrospiria bacterium | reverse complement strand
GCCGGACCCCCGCGGTCACTCCGGCCGTGTCATGATTGAAGGACGATCGGTGATCCTGCTCGCGTCGAACAACTACCTGGGTTTGGCCGATCACCCCCGAATCAAAGAGGCCGCAATCGCCGCCATCCGTCGGTACGGCTTCGGCAGCGGGGCCTCCAGATTGATATCCGGAAACACCCCCTCCCATGAATCTCTTGAAAAACGGATCGCCCAGTTCAAGCAAACGGAAGCGGCCCTGTTATTCAGCACGGGTTACATGGCCAATCTCGGAATTCTGTCCTGTTTGATTCCATCGGAGGGTCTTGTCATCGCGGACCGCTTGTGTCATGCCAGCCTCATCGACGGCTGCCGCTCGAGCGGATGCCGTTTCCGCGTCTACGAACATGGCGATCTGGACCAACTCGACCGCCTGTTGGGAAAAAAACCGGCCAAACAAGCGACGGTCATCGTGACGGACGGCGTTTTCAGCATGGACGGCGACATCGCCCCTTTACCCCGGCTCGTGGAACTCGCCGAACGCCACGGGGCGGTTGTTTTTGTGGACGAAGCGCATGCCACAGGTGTGCTCGGCAAAGGAGGCCGCGGCACCTTGGAGCATTTCGGGCTCAAACCCGGAGGCGTCATCCAAATGGGAACGCTCGGCAAAGCCCTCGGCGGTTTTGGGGCGTATGTGGCCGGAAGCCGCATCTTGATTGATTATTTAATCAACAAAGCCAAGACATTCATCTACACGACCGCGCTTCCTCCCGCCGTGACGGCCGCGGCGCTGGCGGCGTTCGACGTTCTGGAGGAGGAACCCCAACTCCGGGAACGTCTCTGGAAGAACCGAAATCATTACGCGAACGGCTTAAAGTCGCTCGGTTTCGATATCCTGAACAGCGAGACGCCGATTATTCCGATCATGATCGGAGATGACCGCTTGGCCATGACCGTATCGCAGCGTCTTCTCAAAGACGGCATATTCGCTCCGGCGATCCGCCCACCCACCGTGCCCAAGGGAACCAGCCGCATCCGCACCACGATCATGGCCTCCCACACCCCTGAAGACATCGATCGCGCGCTGGAATCCCTCGGGCGGATCGCCCGCTCGCTGGGGGTCTTATAATCCATGCGGGGCAGATATCCAGCGAGCCAAGCGAGGGAGAGGGGGAGGCGCCGTCCGGCTTCGCCGGTAAAAGCGAGGATCGGGCTTTGCCCGTCCGAGCGCGGGGTGTGGGGGCATCGGAGGAGCGAAGCCCCGCACGGGCCCCCACAGAAAATGGTGGCGACGTGAGCCCCCATGACAGACGTGTCGTCATAATCACCGGCGCAAGCGGAGGTTTGGGGCGAGCAACGGCACTGCGTTTTGGACTGGCGGGATGCCGGATCGTCGTTCACTTTTACCGGAACAAAGAGTCCGCGGACAAACTGGCCGGTGATCTGGAACGGCTCGGCTCGGAAGTTATCGTTCATCGGGCCGATGTTCGATCTTTGGCTGAGATGAAATCCATGACCGAGACCGCGCTGAGCCGATGGAGCCGGCTGGACGTTCTGGTAGCCAATGCCGCCGTCCGGCAAGACGGCCTGCTCCTCCGGACTTCGGAGGAAGCATGGGATTCCACGCTCAAGATAAATCTTACGGGCATCTGGAACGGTTTAAAGGCGGTCGGCGAGCAGTTTATTCGACAACACGGCGGGCATGTCATTGCAATCGGTTCGATCGCCGGGGTTCACGGAAGGGCGGGACAGTCCAATTATGCCTCCGCCAAAGCCGGACTGACGGGCCTCATCCGATCCGTCGCCGCGGAATGGGGTCCCGAGAATGTCTGCCTGAATGTGGTTTTTCCAGGCTTCCAGACCACCGGAATGACGACGGACCTTTCGAAGCCGATGCGGGAAGAATTGACCGGGCGGAATCTGTTGGGTCATCCCCCACCGATGGCCGAGGTCGCCGAGTTCATCTATTGTTTATCGAAGATGACAGGCGTATCCGGACAAATTTTTAATCTCGACAGCCGGATGTTTTAATGCCCCGCACAACCCCTCGAGGTATTTTTATTACCGGAACGGACACCGGCGTTGGCAAGACAATCGTGGCCGCCGGGTTGGCGGCGGAATTCAAGAAAAGAGGCCTTGATGTGGGGGTGATGAAACCGATTCAGACTGGCTGTCGGTTTCGGAAAGGAAAATGGATCGCTCCCGATGCCCGGTTTTTATTGAAAGCGGCCGGCAATGGCGATCCGATGAATTGGGTATGTCCTTATCGATTGAAGACTCCGGCGGCCCCGTTGGTGGCTGCCGAAAATGAAAGGAGGACTATCGATTTGAGCCGCATCACGGAAGCGTACAAACATCTCGCATCCCGGCACCGGGTCGTCGTAGTCGAAGGGATCGGCGGCTTGTTGACGCCCATAACCCCGACGGTGTCGGCCATCGATCTCGCCCTCCTTCTAAGACTGCCGTTGGTCGTGGTCGCCTCCACCCGTCTTGGAACATTGAACCATACGCTGTTGACCCTCCGCTGGGCTCGGAAGGCCGGCGCGACGGTCCTGGGCATTATCTTCAACCAATGCCGGCCGTCCTCACGAAGCCTGGCGGAAAAAACCAATCCCCGGGTCATATCCAGATTGTGTCCGATACCGGTGCTGGGAACGGTTCCGTTTATGGCCGGGGTGAGCGTGGATAAGGGGCGTTTAGGCGGTGTGCTGACTCTCGCTCATCACCTGAATGAAGGCCTCCACCACCTGGGGATCAAACTGGACCCCTGAATGGCGACGCAATTCATTGATGGCCACATCCATCGGGAGGCCCCGGCGGTAGGGACGGTTGGTCGTCATGGCATCAAAAGCGTCCAGCACCGCGACGATCCTCGACCCGATCGGAATCTGATGGCCCGACAGACCCGACGGATATCCTTTTCCGTCATACCTTTCCTGGTGATGATAGACGATCGGAACGACCGGAGCCAGAAACTTCACTTCCCGGAGGATTTCGGCCCCTTTCGCGGGGTGGGTTTTCATTTCCTCATACTCTTCCGGGGTCAGTTTGCCGGGCTTGGTCAATATCGTTTCCTTCACCCCGATCTTGCCGATGTCGTGCAAGGCGGCCGCGTACTTCAGCCAGACCCTCTCCTCGTCCGAGACGTTCAGACGCTCCGCAATGGAGATTGCCAGATCGACCAACCGATCGCCATGGCCGCCGGTATAGACATCCTTTACCTCAATCGCCTGGGCCAAGGCATTGACCGTCTCGAAATAAAAGTCCTCCAATTCCCGGTTCTTCGTTTCGATCACTTCAAACAGTTTGGCATTCTCGATGGCGATGGTGGCTTGCCCGCACAGGATGGTGGTCAGCTCCAGGTCGCTTTGTTTGTACGGAGCGTTGCCGTGTTTTTTGCAAAGAATTAAGATGCCGGTGACCCGGTCTTTCGAGACAAAGGGCAGGACCGCCACCGAGGCCAGGCCGGACTGCTGGAGAAAGATTTTCATTTCATGGGTCAGGGAATCCTCTTCGGCCAGAATCAGCGGCGTCTTTTCTTCCAGCACCCGCCGACTGAATGTCTCTTCGATTCGTTGAAAAGTCTCTTTCGGAAATCCCTCCGGCAGAATAAGACAGGAATCCGCCTTGACGGCATGGGTCCGATCCTCCATGAGTATCACGGCCGCCGCATCCGACCGGGTCTCTTTTAATACCACCCGGACAAAGGTCTCTAGCAGCGATTTCAGATGCAGATCGGAGAGAAGGGTTTTCCCCACTTCAAAAAGGGGAACCAATAACTTCAGGCGCATGTTTTCACGAAGGAGCCGGTATCTCTCAAGGGCATCCGCGACCGATCGGACCAATTCCTCCTGGGAAAAAGGTTTAATTACAAATCCTTGCGCCCCCAGTTTCATGGCCTCGACGGCATTATCGATCGTACCGTAACCCGTCATCACCACGGACGCAATCTCTTTCTGGACGTCCTTGATGGTCTGGAGGAGCCTTAGACCGTCCATCCCCGGCATGCCGATGTCGGTCAGAAGAAGGTCAAAATGCTGCAATCGGGACATTTCCACGGCCGCCTTGGCGCTGGCCGCGGTATAGGTTTGGTAGGATTCGCGCTTGAGAATTTCAGCACACAAACGCCGGATGTGTTCCTCATCATCGACAATCAGGATGCTTTGGCTCATGCCTCTTTCACCCTTTCCTCGCTGAATGTTCCGATGGAACCTGGCAAGTAGATTGATTAAAACAGAGAGCCAATCCGCCTTTAACGATGGATGGGCCTGGAGTCCTCCTGAAGGCGGATGCCGGCATAATAACAGCAATTATAGTTATCCAGATCGTTGATGAAAGATCGCTCCACACCATCCCGGAAGGCGACCCGGACAAAGCAAAACCCACCCGCCATGGTGGAAGAACGTTGTTCGGTCACAACGCCGACCCCCCACTGCGGGTACCTCAGGTGAATGACCTGATCACCCAACTTTAGGAAAAGCCTCTGCATTCCGGGTTCCTTGCCGTCCTTGTTCGGTTATCTGATCACAATAAATAATCGAAGCCAAAATCGGTCGCAGTATAGAGAACGGGCTTTTTTTTGTCAAGGAGGCGGCGACCTTTTTTCGAATTATTCATACCGAAGGGCCTCGATGGGATCCAATGAGGCCGCCCGTCGTGCGGGGTACAAACCGAAAAAGACGCCGATCGCAATCGAGAAGGCGGAGGCCAGCATGATCGAACTCAGCGATATGATCGTCGGCCAATGAACGAAGGCCGAAATGACACGGGAACAGGCCACCCCCAGGATCACGCCAAGGACTCCCCCCGCCAACGAAAGAACCACCGCCTCCACGAGAAACTGAAAAAGAATATCCCGACTCTTCGCCCCGACCGCCATCCGGATGCCGATTTCCCGCGTTCGTTCGGTGACCGAAACCAGCATGATGTTCATGATCCCGATGCCCCCGACAATCAGGGAGACCGATGCGATGCTTCCCAGGAGCAGCGTCATAATCTGAGAGGACGCCTCGGCGGCGGCCGCGATATCGGTCATATTCCGGACGGTGAAGTCGTCGTCTTGTTTGGGGGGGATGTGATGTCTTTGGTGGAGCAGCAGACGGATTTCCTGTTCCGCCGTGACGGTTTCCTCGGGAGAGTTGGCCGAAACCATAATGGCCTGAACGTAGGTCACGCCCATGATCCGTTTCTGGAGGGTTGAGAGGGGGATGATCACGGTGTCGTCCTGATCCTGTCCCATCGCCGATTGGCCTTTCGGCGAAAGAACCCCGACGATCTTGAACGGAACGCTTTGGATCCGGATGATCTGACCCATCGGGTCCTGGGAGCCAAACAGGTTGGTGGCCACCGTCTTGCCGACCACCGCCACTTTCGTCGCCCCGTCATAATCCGATTGGGTAAAGGAGCCCCCGGACTCGAACGACCAATCGCGGACTGTGAAATAGTCCGGCGTACTTCCCGTGACGGCCGTGGACCAGTTCTGGTTCGCGCTCACCACCTGGGCCACGGTTCGAAGCGACGGTGCGGCAAATCGAACCGAACCCAGCTCTTTCTGAATCGCAAACGCGTCGTCCTCCGTCAGGGTGGTCACCGAGCCGGAACCGGCGTGAACCCCTCCCTGGGTCGTGCTGCCCGGAAAAACCATCAGAAGGTTGGACCCGATGCTGGCGATCTGGGACTCGATTTGCGCTTTAGCGCCCTGCCCCACCGCCACCATGGCGATCACGGCCGCAACACCGATGATGATCCCCAGCATGGTGAGGACAGATCTCATGGTATTGCGGGCCAGTGCCCTTCCCGCGATTTTGAAAATCATGAGGAAGTTCATGGAGCCTTCCTCTCGCTCTCCGGTGAAGACTCAACCCGCTCTTTTGATAAAGCCTCTCGCGCATCGACATGATCGGCGACCGACTGATCCGAGCGGACGGTCCCATCCCGAAAATTTATAATTCGCCGGGCATAACGGGCGATGTCCGGTTCATGAGTCACCACAAGAAGTGTGATTTCCTCCCGATTCAATTCCTGAAAGAGGGCCATGATCTCGATCGACGTCCGGGTATCCAGGTTGCCGGTCGGCTCATCCGCCAGGATCAAAGGCGGCTGCATGACAAGCGCCCGGGCGATCGCCACCCGCTGCTGCTGGCCTCCGGAGAGCTGGTTTGGGTAGTGGTATCGTCGGTCTCCCAAACCGACCCTTTCCAGCGCTTCTCCGGCCTTCGCGGCCCGCTCGCGGCCCGACAAGCCGTCATAGAGAATCGGTAGCTCCACGTTCTCGATGGCGGTCGTCCGGTGCAGGAGATTAAATCCCTGAAATACGAATCCAATCTTGTGGTTGCGGATCCGTGCCCGATCGTTGGGGCTAAGACCTCCCACGTCCACTCCGTCTAATAGATAACGCCCCCGGGTCGGCCGGTCCAAACAGCCCAGGATGTGCATCATGGTTGATTTCCCGGAACCGGACGGCCCCATGATGGCGATAAACTCCCCTTGCGTAATGGAAAGGGTAACCCCTTTCAGAGCGGCCAACTCAATCTCACCGGTCTGATAAATTTTCCACAAATTCTCGATTTGGATCAACGGCTGCGTCATTTTTTATATCCCGGCGAGTTTCTATGAATCAAAACCGCATGAACGGCGGTCTTTTCCCGCTCTGGGACTCATTCTGTTGGATTTTCTCGATAATGACTTCATCGCCGGGCTTCAACGCCCCGGAAACCACCTCGGTATAACTTCCGTCGTTCAGCCCCAGGGTCACCGGAACCCCGACCGCCTTGCCGTTCGCCAGGACCCAGACCTTGGCCGCGTCGGCCTTTCCCGCATCGGACGGGCCCTCGTTCCCGGAAGTTTTTTCGGGACTGTAACGAAGCGCGGAATTAGGGATTTTGACGGCACGATCCCGATGACCGACTTTGATCGTGATATTGGCGGTCATACCCGGTTTGAGCTTGAGATCCGGATTTTTAACCCGGATGATGGCGTCATAAGTGACGACGTTCTGAACCACCAGCGGTTGGTTGTAGATGTCGTGGACCGTTCCATGAAAGGGGCTCGTGGGATAGGAATCCACGGTGAACTCCGCCTCCTGACCCAGCCGGACCTTTCCGATGTCGGCCTCGTCGACGCTGGTGTCGACCTGCATTTCGGTCAGATCCTGGGCGATGGTAAATAGGGTCGGAGCCTGAAGGGAAGCGGCCACGGTCTGGCCCACGTCCACGTTTCGGGATATGACGATCCCATCGACCGGCGATCGGATCGTCGTGTAACGGAGGTTCGTCTCGGCCAACTTGAGAGAGGCCTGGTCTTGTAAAACCTGCGCCTCGGCGGCCTTCAGTTCGGCCAGGGCGGAGTCATACGCCGTCTGAGTCGTATCCTTGTCGCTCTGGGCGACCAAGTTCTTGGAAAGGAGTTCCTCCATCCGACCGAGGTTGCGTTTGGCATCAACCACGACCACCCGTGCCTTTTCCTGGTTGGCCTCGTCGTTCGCCAGCTTCGCGCGGGCTTGTTCGACCTGGGCCTCAAAAAGAGCGGGGTCGATCTGGGCAACAATCTGTCCCTTCCTGACACGGGAGTTGAAATCGGCGAAGAGCCGTTGAATCGTCCCGGAAACCTGGCTTCCCACTTGAACGGTCACAACCGCGTTGACCTTTCCGGTCGCCGAAACGGTCGCCGTGATTTCCCCCTCTTTCACCGTTTTGGTTTTATACTGCGCGACCGTTTGATCGCTCCGGAAGAAAAAAACTCCGATTCCAACAAGGATCAGGAGGGCCGCGATCAGGAACCATTTATTTTTTATAAAAATCATATTATTAATGCCTTATACAGTAAACATTAAATTTCAAATTAATATTTTCGACCCATCGCCTTCTGCAACTGGGATTCGGCCACACGGTAGTCATACAGGGCCTGAACCTGGGAGGTCTTGGCGTTTGTCAACAGCACCTGGGCATCGGTTTGTTCCACGGTTGTCCCCACGCCGGCCTGAAATCGGCCGTTCGCCAGATCAAGGTTTTCTTCGGCCTGGCGAACGACGACATCGGAGGTTTGTACCCGCTCATCGGCCTCCATAAGATTAGAAAATACCTGGTGGACCTCAAGGATCACATTCTGTCTTAGCCCCTCTTCATTGGAATCGGCCACAATCATATTGGCCCGGGCCGCCGCGACCTGGGATTGGGTCAGGTAGCCTGAAAATAATGGGAACGTCAGCGTCAGTCCCACATCCCAATTCCAGACCAACGGATAGTCCTGGCCGCGCCACGTGTAATCCGCCACACCGTCGAGAACCGGGTAATAAGTCCGGCGTGCGGAGCGAATCGTCGCGTCGGCCGCGCGACGCTGCGCGGCCAGGGACAACAGATCCGGTCGGTTTGCAAGGGCTTCATCGATGGCCTGGGCCTCGGAGATCTCGACCCTTTTAAAGGTCAGCAGATCTTCCATCTCCCCGATCGGCCGATCCGGGACGCCCATGGCATTGGCCAGTGTGACGCGGGCCACCACCTCGGCATTTCTGGCCTTGATCAATTCGAGTTTCGCATTGGTGAGATTTACCTCCGCCGTTGTAACATCGTAGCGCGTGCGGGTACCCGCCCGGAAGAATCCTTCCGCCTGATCGAGATGCTCTTTAAACTGTTTGACCGTTTCCTCTTGGACCTGGACCAGACGCCGGGCCTGTAAAAGTCCAAAGTAGGCCACCTTGACATTCATGGCCACAATCTGTCGGGAGGCCATCTCGCTCAAGTCGCTTCCCTGCATCGATTCGCGGGCCGATTCCACGTCGGCGATGGATTTCCCGAAATCGAAGATCCGTTGCTGGAGTGTCAGGGTGGCCGCGTAATTGTTAAAGGACGTGTTGGAGGGTTTCGGAGTTTGACGGGGTATTGCCAGGGCCTGGCTGGACTGGACACTGGTGGAGGTGTTTCCCGTCGCCCGCGTGTAGGTGGTCTGGAGGTTCAGTTGGGGGAAATAATTCGAACGAGCTTCCCCGATCAGGGCCTCTTGGATCTGCAGCGCTCCCCGCGCCGCCTGAAGGCTGGGATGATGACCGAGCGCGGTATCAACGGCCTCTTGAAGCGTCAAACGATCGGCGGCCGTGGCGGGCTCCTCCGCAAACCCGTCGGATGCATTCAGCAACATGGGGATCAGAAACAGCAAAACGTTCAATCGGCCATATTTGAGATCCATGCGATTACCTCAAAAAAAGAGCTTATTTCACCATCGTGGGTTCCGACGTCCGTGTCTCCAGGGATTTCCCATCCGCGAGCTGTTCCCGTAACGCGGGCGGACGGCGCCTTCGTCTGCCGCTCAGACGTTCCTGGAGCGATTCCAGATATAGGTAAATCACCGGAGTAATGTATAAAGTCACCAGTTGAGAGACCATCAGCCCGCCCACGACCGTGAGACCCAGCGGGCGGCGGGCCCCGGCCCCCGCGCCCAATCCGAGCGCGATCGGCAGGGTTCCCATGAAGGCCGCCATCGTGGTCATCATGATCGGCCGGAACCGGATCAGGCACCCTTCGACGATCGCATCCAGCGGGCTTTTTCCCTCTTTGCGCTGGGCTTCGAGGGCAAAATCGATCATCATGATGGCGTTCTTCTTCACGATGCCCAGAAGCATCAGAAGTCCGACGAAGCCGTAGACGTTGAGCTCCGTACGGAAGATGAGCAAGGTCAGCAGCGCGCCGAAGGCGGCGGAGGGAAGACCCGAAAGAATCGTCAGCGGATGCGCAAAGCTTTCATAGAGAATCCCCAGCACGATGTAAATCACCAGAACGGCCAGAAGCAAGAGAAGCCAAAGCCCCTGAAGCGAGGACTGAAACGCCTGAGCCGTTCCTTGAAAGCTTGCGCTGAGCGTTACGGGGAGACGCAGTTCGTGTTCAAGTTTTTCGACGCGGGCCACGGCATCGCTGAGTGAGACGCCGGGTTGAAGGTTGAACGAAATGGTAACGGCCGGAAGCTGTCCGAGATGGGACACGGTCAGGGGACCGACCCCCTGCGTCAGTCTCGCCACGGCGCCCAGCGGAACCAAAGGTCCGTTCGCGGAGCGGATGTAGAGTTTGGAAACCGCCGCGGGATCCCGTTGGTACTGAGGTTCCAGTTCCATGATCACCCAGTACTGGTTGGTGGGCGTGTAGATCGTTGAAACCTGCCTTTCCCCGTACGCGTCGTACAAGGCGTTTTCGATCTGATCCGCCGTGACCCCCAACGCGGAGGCCCGATCCCGGTCAATATCGACAACCACCTGGGGATTTCGGATTTCCAGATCGGTGGTCACATCCTGAAAACCCGGCAACAGGCCCATTTTGTCCTCCAGAACGGAGGCCCAGTGATAGAGTTCGTCCGTATCCGCGTCCTGCAGCGTATACTGGTACTGGCTCTTCGTCAACTTTCCCCCGATGCGAATGATCGGCAGGTCCTGCAAAAAGACGGTCATCCCCGGAACCGCCATCAACTTGGGCCGCAAACGCTGGATCACTGCCTCCGAGCTCGGCCGCTCCGAGGGCGGTTTGAGGAGGACGAACACCCTTCCGGTATTCAACGTGGCATTCGGGCCGCCCGCGCCGATGGAGGACATAAACGACTTGACGGCGGGATCCTGCCGGAGGATCGCCGCCACCGCCTGTTGATGTTCCCTCATGGAATCGAATGAAATGTCGTCCGAAGCCTGGGTGAACCCAAAAATCATGCCGACGTCTTCGGTCGGGATGAATCCTTTGGGCATGGCGGAAAAAAGATATCCCGTCGCGATAAGGAGAAGGATGAACAATACCATCATGGCCCGGCGAAAGTTCAAAAATCGCTTAAGGCTTCTCTCATAACGCCTTAAAATGCCCTCGAAAAAACGCTCCGATAAATTATACAGCCGGCCGTGTTTCCGATGGTCCGGGGGGCGCAGAAAACGACTGCAAAGCATCGGCGTAAGCGTCAGGGAGACGAAGCCGGAAACAAGGACCGCCGACGTAATCGTCACGGCGAATTCATGAAGGAGCCGTCCAAGAACCCCGCCCATGAGAAGAACTGGGATAAAGACCGCCGCCAGCGAGAGGGTCATCGACAGGATGGTGAAGCC
Source organism: Nitrospiria bacterium (assembly GCA_035498035.1). Taxonomy (NCBI): domain Bacteria; kingdom Pseudomonadati; phylum Nitrospirota; class Nitrospiria; species Nitrospiria bacterium. The sequence goes on along the minus strand of DATKAN010000047.1, from coordinate 27,394 downwards.
GATTTCGGCCGAGCCGTCCAGCGCCGCCGCAAGCGCGCCCTTGCCCTTTTCCATATGCCGCACGATGTTCTCCAGCACGACGATGGCATCATCCACGACGAATCCGACGCACAGGATCATGGCCAGGAGGGAAAGATTGTCGATGCTGTAGCCCAACAGGTACATGACGGTAAAGGTCCCGATGAGCGACATGGGGAGCGCCAGGCTGGGGATCACGGTGGCCGAGAGATTTCTCAAAAAAAGGAAAATCACCAGGACCACCAGGCCGACCGCCAGAAGCAGCGTAAACTGGACGTCGTGGACCGACTCCCGGATCGACTCCGAACGGTCGTAGAGAATGGCCAGATCCACGGCGGCCGGCATCTGGATTCGGAAGGTCGGGAGCAGCTTCTTGATCGCGTTCACCACCTCGATCGTGTTGGTGCCCGGCTGGCGCTGAATGGCCAGGACGATCGCGCGGGTCGAATCATGCCAGCTGGCCACCTTGTCGGTCTGTACGCTGTCGATTATTCGACCCAACTCCTCCAGACGGACCGGAGAACCGTTGCGATAGGCCACGATGAGACGGCGATAAGCGGACGCATCGGTCAATTGGCCGGTGGCCTGAACGGTAAAGGCTTGATGGGTTCCATAGAGGGTTCCCGTCGGTATGTTTACGTTGCCCTGTTCCAAGGCCTTCTCGACCTCATCGATGCCGATGCCGCGGGAGGCCAGGGCATCGGGATCGAGCTGGACCCTCACGGCATACTTCTGCGCGCCGAAGACCTGGACCTGCGCCACGCCGTTGATCATGGAGATGCGCTGCGCCATCAGAGTCTCGGCGTATTCGTCGACGGTCGATAGGGGAAGGCTCGCCGAGCTCAACGCCAGGAACAGAATGGGTTGCTCGGCCGGATTGACCTTCTGATAGGTCGGGGGCGTCGGCATTCCAGGGGGCAGGTTCTTCGCCGCGGCTGCGATGGCCGACTGGACGTCCTGCGCCCCGGCGTCGATGTTCCGATCCAGGCTGAACTGAAGGGTGATCTGGGTGACCCCCAGCGCGCTGGTCGAGGTCATCGAGTCGATGCCGGCAATCGTCGAGAACTGGCGCTCGAGGGGCGTGGCCACGGAGGAGGCCATCGTATCGGCGCTGGCGCCCGGAAGACTCGCCGAAACCTGTATCGTCGGAAAATCGACGTTGGGGAGCTGACTCACGGGGAGCAGGCTATAGCTCACGATGCCGAAGAGCAGGATGGCCGACATCACGAGGGTGGTCATGATCGGCCGACGGATGAACAGTTCAGGAATGCTCATGGGTTTTTATCCGACCCCTCTTCCGGATCGGCGGCGGTCGGGGCGACGGATTTAATCTCGACCCTCGTTCCCGAAGCGAGCCGGAGCTGACCGTCCGTCACCACCTGCTCGCCGGAGGACAAACCCCGCTCGATCACGGATTCACCGCCCACTTCCCGAGCCACGACAACCGGACGGGATTCCACCGTCCGGTCGGATTTGACGACGAACACGTATGAACCCTGCTGTCCCGTCTGAACGGCCTGGGATGGCACCACAATCGCATCGCGCTGTGTCGTCAAAATCAAAACCACGTTCACGAACTGACCCGGCCAGAGCTTTTTCCCCTCGTTCGGGAAGAGCGCTTTAAGTTGAATCGTGCCGGTCGTGTCGTTGACGGTGTTGTCCACAAACGTCAGTCGGCCTCTCGCCGGAGTCACCGGACTGTGGGGAATCGTCGCTTCCACGTTTAACGGACCGTGCGCCTGATATTCCCGGATTTCCGATAGATTCTTCTCGGGAACCGAAAAGGCCACATAGATCGGATGAATTTGATTGATCGTCACCAGGGGATGGTCGGGGTCGTTCACCTTGACAAGATTTCCCGGGTAGACCAGCAACGTCCCGGCGACCCCGTCAATGGGCGAGCGGATCGAACAGTATTCGAGTTGAAGCTTGGCTTGGTCGATGGCGGCTTGGTCCGCGAGCACGGTGCCTTCATAGGCTGTCGCGGTGGCGCGAAGTTGTTCGTACTGTTCCTGACTGACGTATTGTTTTTGAAGAAGGTCCTGATAGCGATTGGCTTCCTGCCGGGCGTTTTCGGATTGCGCAAGGTCTCGCGCCAGATTTGCCTCGGCCTGCTTGAGCTGCACCTCGAAGGGGCGCGGATCAATCTTAAAGAGGAGATCCCCTTTCCTGACCTCCTGGCCCTCCTTGAAATAGGCCTCCGTCAGCGTTCCTTCGACGAGGCTTTTGACGATGACCGTGGAATAGGCCTGCACGTTCCCGATGGCGTGTAGTTGGACGGGCATGGGCTTTTGGACGACGGCGCTTACAAGGATCGGAACGGCGGGGACCCCCTTGGAATCCTTTTTCGGGCTTTGTCCGGCCGACTCCCCGGAGCAGGCCGAGAGGAAGGCCAGGCCCGCCCAAAACACCGCCGCCGTTTTCAACGAACGCGGACCGAAACCTCGAGACAAGGCGAATATCGGAGGGATCCCAACATGGCATCTTACTCCCCCCCCCGTCATGTTCCTTTTAACGATCTTCACGTGTGACAACCCCTTTAAAAACCTTCCCAAGCAGAACGATCCCTTCCGTGATTTTTCGCAATTCCGGAGCGGATCGATCGGCCAGGGCGGTCCTCACAGACGTGCACGCCGCTCCGCGGACGTGTCGGTAGCGCCGGGAGCCGCTTCGCGTCAGGGTAAGCACCACATGGCGGCGCTTCCGAGGATGCGCTTCACGTTTGACCAGACCTTGGTCCACCAGACGTTTTACAACCGCGGACGCCGTGGGCGGGGTGACGCCCAGATGGTCTGCGACCCCGGAGAGATCGGTTCCCGGAAAACGATCGAGATAGACCAACGTTCGCAATTGGGGAACCGAGAGAAACAAGGACCCCTGCCGCCGCATCTCGTTCCGGATGAAGCGCATTACAACGGGAACTGCTTCCATGATTTCCCGGGCGCAACGCTCGTCTGTCGATCGAACCGCCATCATTTCCGAGTGGTATGTTGAATTAATTATTAGCTTATCTAAATATAGTGGATCACCGTCCCCGTTGTCAAATACATTCAGCCCGCTCCGAAGGGTCCATGAAATCCCTCCCTGCGCCAGGGGCGGCGTACCGCCGCCCCCGATCAAGTTCCCACCCCTTCTCGACAATCAGCCTTCTTTTTCGGGCCGATCTTGAGGGTTCGCCATGGGTCCGTGGCCGTACCCCCTTCGCCCGACCCCCGCTTCGTGTCTCGACCCCATCCCCTCCCGCCATTTCTCACGCTGGTCCGGCGTCAGAACCGCTGACGCCGAACGCAGGGCCTTCACGCCCTCGAGACGCAAGGCCGTACGGGCGCTTTCGGACTTCTTCAAAGCCTCCTCAATGGTCGGCAGTTCAACCTTCTCGTTGAAGACGTCCGCCCGGACATCCACCTCGGCCAGCTTCATGTCCGCTTTTTCCCGGATGCGATCCTTCTCGTGCCCGAGCGCGATGGCCTTGATCCTCGATACCTGCTCCGCCGACAAACCGAGTTCCTTCTGGGACCGAATCAACCCGTGCAGTGCGTGACCGACCATGTCGCGCATGCCTCCGCGGTGCCCATCACAGTGGCGACCCGTCATGGCCCTTGGACCCGGGTCTGAATCGGCACGAACAACGGTTACCAGACCGACCCCCCCGACCATCAGGCCCCCGAGGACGAGCATCCGAAATAACCGAAAACCATTTGTCCCGGTTGGATTTGACATTTTGATTTCCTCCTATGCATTGAGAACATCAGAGGCTGTTCTCACCGGCCTTCATTTCTTCTGATTTTTTTCAATATCACGGATTGAAAAGAAAGCGGCCCCCCGATCAGTATCCGATTCCCACCCTCCGGTATGAACGACCTAAAACCGCCGTTACCTGCCTTGATCAGTTTAAGAGGCCGGTCATAGTCATGTCCGTTAAAAGGGAGGGAACCCGCCGTCCCGACCCCGTCGGCCACCGCCACCCCTCCGGCCATCGAGCTCACTGGATGACTCGGTAGAATCGGCTTCAGGCCTCTCAACCTGAGCCGTCACTTTGATTTCAACGAGGGCTTCTGGAAGGGCCAGGCGGCCCCACTTGAACGATGGTGCTGTCGACCTGGACCGGGTCAGACGCCTGGGCCTGTTCCGCATAGACGCTGCGCCGGATTCTTGGTGCCACTGCAGTGGACCGCGGAGCTCGGTGCCCTCGCCGACACAATTGGCCAGCGGTACCGCGCCCTAAAGCAGGCAAATCGCCGACGGCCCGATTCACCAGCGTCTGAGCAACGCAGCGGAAGGTTTCCATCTCAGGACGTCGTTTTTCATCGAACTCCTAAGCGGCCTTCCTGGGCTGGCTCAGCCCGTTCATCTTTCGCATTTCGGGCGAGCCGTGTTGACGGTTTCTGAGAATAACCGGATCCACAAGGTCTCCGCACTGCACACACCGTAGAACATTGAAATCGTAACAAGATTCCACCACCATGAATCCTCCGCATCGCGAGCAGATCAAGGCGCCACGGAACCCATTTTCAAAAGGGTCATGGGTCACTTTCATACGTTCAGCCGAGAATCCGACTCTTGCACCCATCGAAGTCCTCTCCTTTCATTGTCGTTCAGGACAGCGCTCGACGCCTTTCCATTATTTCCATCTTCCGCGACCAAAAATGTGGGTATCCGATCGATCTTTTCCAAGAAACTAACGCAGTAATGGCCCAAGTGCCAGATCGCCTCCCGAACCCGTTGATGGCAGGCTGCGGCTACCTCGACCACGATTTGCCATGATTCAAGAGCGATATGCACCTTCGCACCGTAATTTCCTGTTGTCTCGATAAGCTCCAACAAATCTTCGCACGTCAGTTCTCTTGCCGTGCTGATCAAGACCAGATAAGCGGGGGCCGGGCTCCTAAAGTTTCCCATCCCGAATGGATCTCGGACCATGATGATTCGCTCCACTGATTTACGCTCCTTTCCCCCAGTAAGCCTAAGACCCCGTATGATTGTTGACGGGGAAGAACAGGGAAACGGTGGTGCCCCGGTCCGGGGCGCTCTCCACCTCGATCTTTCCCTGGTGTGCCTCCATCACGGTCTTGCACAGGCTCAGCCCCAATCCATACCCCCCGGTGTCTTTGGAACGTGATTTATCGACGCGGTAAAAGGGCTCAAAGATGTACGGGAGCTCATCTTCCGGAATTCCGACGCCATTATCCCGTATATGGATCGTCCAATAGGCTCCGCGGCGCTCCATCGAAATTTCCACGGGTCGACTGGAGTTGAACGAGTATTTCACGGCATTATCCAACACATTTTTCAGCATCGTTTTAACCCGGGCGGCGTCCAAATTCAGCTCAACGCGGTCCGGCATGTCGCCCATCCGAATGCGGGGGAGACGGCCCTCGAAGACCGAGGCCACCCCCCTGATAAGGTCAATCAGATTGACCGGCTGGAGATTGAGCTGGCCGTGGGTGAAGTGCGAACGGGCCGTCATGAGAACCTCGGTCACCATCTTCTCCATTTCTTCCACGTCCTCCCGTATGCTTTTCTTCGCGGAACCTTCGGACAGGGATTCCAACGCGACCTTCATCCGCGTCAACGGAGAACGCAATTCATGGCTCACGTCCAGCAGCAGCTGCTCCTTCGCCCGGAGCATGTTTCGCAGCCGCTCCGTCATGGCGTTGAAGGCACCGGCCAATTCTCCCAGCTCGTCGGAACGCCGGAGCTGAACGCGGTGATCGAGGTTTCCGCGACTCACGGCTCTGACACCCTCGGTGAGCGCCTTGACGGGGTTCAAAATTCTCCGGATGAGAATATAGGTCCCGGCGAGAATCGCCGTCAGCAGGGCGATCAAACGGCCGACAGCCTCTACGTTTACGGCCGTCCAATTGAACTCGTGGCCCAATTCAAAAATGAAGCGCCCCCCGCGGTCCTCCATCACAAAGATATGGCGGCCGCGGTCCTCTCCGATCAGAACATTCGGGCGCTTCCGCGACGGTCGCAACTTCATCTGAGGAGAGAGGGAGAGGGTCTCTGAAGTGGACCAGTTCAGATCCGGGCTCTGATAACGGATCTGGATCAACGCCTCTCGGGCGATTTCCCGGGCCCGTTCCGGGTCGGGAGGATCGCCAAGATCTTTAACGATGTAGTTCAGATGATTGATGATGGAATTGCGCATGGCCGGCTCGTTCGTTGCGTGCTCGTGCCGGATGAAGGAGGTCACCGAGAGGTTGATGCAGATGCCGGCAACGATCAGGACGAGCAGCAGCTTGGTAAAAATCGAATGGAAAATCATTGTGATCCAGTTATTCCCCATCGGGTTCCTCACCTGCGATAAAGACGTAGCCCGTTCCCCACACGGTCTTGATGAAGGAAGGGTTTTTGGGATCGTCCCGCAATTTGTGGCGCAACCGGCTCATTGTGATGTCGACGGAACGATTGAACGCGTCATACTCCATCCCCCGCAACTCCTGCAGGATCTGGTCCCGGTTCAACACCTTGCCGCTGTTTTTGACCATCAACGCCAATGCGGCAAACTCGTTCGTTGTCAGATCAACGAGGGCCCCGTCCAGCTTCGCGCTCCGTTTGGAAAAGTCGACCTCCAACCTCCCGAATTTTTTGACGGAAGGTTCGTCCCCCCCCCGAGCCCGGCGGAGAACGGACTGAATACGCGCCACCAATTCTCGCGGCTCAAAAGGTTTTGGAAGATAATCGTCCGCCCCCAGCTCCAAACCCACGATCTTATCGGTCACCAGGCCCCTCGCCGTCAACATAATGATCGGAACCGTATAGGACCGACGGATCAATTTGCAAACCTCAAAACCGCTCATTCCGGGAAGCATGACGTCCAGGATGATCAGATCCGGCACCTGTTGCTTGAGTTTCCTCAATCCCTCATCGGGACGGGCGGCCGTGAGAACGTTGAATCCATAATCTCCGAGAAAATCGACCAGCAGTTGGTTCAGCTTGGCGTCGTCATCAATAATGAGAACGGTGGCCTTCATCTGACTCCCGAATTGGACCCGAAGCCCTCGCTGTTCACTAAACTTATCCTACCAAAGTTTTAAAAGGGAAGCTTTTCCAAGATGTAAAAAATTGTAACAATTTGTATTCGGTGATCGGCGGAACGCTCCGAATTCATCAGGGCGATCCTCTCATCCGAGAGGACAATGGAGGGAAGGGGAAATGATCAAGAGTCCGATTGTCCCCGGCCGGTTCAACCGGATCGGAGGATTTTTTCCAAATCGGCCGTCGCGCGTTTCACATCGGACTGGGAGAGAATCGCCGAAACCACCGCAACTCCATCGACCCCGGTCGTCATCACCTGACGGACATTACGCGGGGAGATTCCGCCGATGGCGACGATGGGAATCCGAACCTGCTCGCGGAATCGTCGCAGCATTTCGCAACCGAGAGGGGGGCGGTCCTGTTTGGTGATCGACGAGAAAACCGGGCCGATGCCGAGATAATCCGCCCCCCCGGCCTCGGCCTCCGTGGCCTGCTCCAGGACGTGGGCCGAGATGCCGATGATCCGATCCGGCCCAAGGAGGGAACGCGCCGCCGACAAGGGAAGATCATCCTGTCCGAGATGGACCCCGTCGGCCCCGACGGCCAGGGCCAGATCCACCCAGTCATTGATCAAGAAGGTCACCCCGCTTCGCCGCGATAAGGCCCGAAGTTGGAGGGCATGGTAATAGGCATCCCGTTTGGAGAGATTTTTCGCGCGGTATTGAAGGGATTCCACACCGCCGGCCATGGCCTGCGCGGCGACGTCCGTCAGGGACCGACCCGCCAACGAATCGTGATCCAGGATCAAGGTGAGACCGGAGGCGACGGACGATTTCATCTTCAACCGGAGACTCGGGCCTGCTCCGAAGAGAGAAATTTTTCGAGATAGCCGGTCGAGATTCTTCCTTTCTGAAACACGGGATCATCAAAGATTCGCTTGTGAAGGGGGATCGTGGTCTTGATTCCTTCGATCACGAACTCGTCCAAGGCCCGTCGCATGCGGGCCACCGCCCCATCCCGGTTTTCGGCATGGACGATGAGTTTGGCGATCAGCGAATCGTAATACGGGGGAACCACGCTGTCGCACATCACCGCGGAATCCACCCGGACACCCGGCCCGCCCGGGGGCCGGAAGTTCGAGATCGTTCCGGGGGACGGCGTGAAGGTGTCCGGACATTCGGCGTTGATCCGGCATTCAAAGCTGTGACCGCGCACCTTGATGTCATTTTGACGGAAGTCCAGGGGCAGGCCGGCGGCGATCTTGATCTGCTCCTTGATCAAATCGATTCCGGTCACCATCTCGGTCACCGGATGCTCGACCTGGATCCGGGTATTCATCTCCATAAAATAGAACCGCTGATCTTTGTCCAGGAGAAACTCCACGGTGCCGACGTTGCAGTAATTGACCGACCGACCCACCGCGACGGCGACCAGACCGATCTCCCTCCGGAGGGCATCACCGACCGCGGCCGACGGCGATTCTTCGATGAGCTTTTGATGCCGGCGTTGTATGGAACAGTCCCGCTCGCCCAAATAGACCGTACGGCCTTTTTCATCCGCCAGGATTTGGACCTCGATGTGCCGGGGTTCAAGGAAATATTTCTCCAGGTAAACGCCGCTGTCCCCGAAAGCGGTTTTCGCCTCGGCCTGGGCCGTCTGGAAGGCCGACAGGAAATCCTCCTCCTGCGTCACCACCCGCATCCCCCGTCCTCCCCCGCCCGCGGTGGCCTTGATGATGACCGGATATCCGATGCGCTTGGCCGCCTCCAGGGCCTCCTTTTCTTCCGAAATCACCCCCTGGCTGCCGGGCAAGACCGGGATCCCTTGCTTCGTTATGATCTCCCGGGCTTTCGCCTTGTCCCCCATCATGGCGATATTCTCCGATGTCGGCCCGATGAACTTGATACCGACCGACTGACACACTTCCGCAAAATGCGCGTTCTCGGCCAGAAAACCGTATCCAGGATGAACGGCCTCGGCGCCCGTAATCTCGGCCGCGCTGAGGATGTTCGGGATATTGCGGTAACTGAGCGCCGCGTCCGCCGGCCCGATGCAGAGATGTTCATCCGCCAACCGGACATGAAGGGCTTGGGCGTCGGCCTCCGAATAAACGGCGACGGTCTTGATTCCAAGCTCACGGCAGGCTTGGATGATCCGGACGGCGATTTCACTTCGATTGGCCACCAAAATTTTTTTAAACACGGGTGTCTCTTTGATCTCCGATGAGGGTTTCCGAAACGGTCCGAAGCCGACCGTCAGGTCGGGGCGAGCGGCTCGATGCGAAAAAGAGGCGCGCCGTACTCCACCGGCTGGGCATTCTCGACCAGGATCTCGACGATTTTTCCCTCCCACTCCGACTCGATCTCGTTCATCAGCTTCATCGCCTCGATCACACAAAGAATCTGTCCCTTTTTGACCGGACTGCCGATCTCGACGTAGGGATCCGAATCGGGCGCCGGAGCCCGATAGAAGGTCCCCACGACCGGCGCCGTCAACGTAAGCCAGCCGGCCGGAACCGTGGACGGGGGCGAAGCCCCATGCGGAAGCGGGGCCTCCACCGGAATCGTCGAAGCCGCCGGCGCTTCCTCGGTCAAGGGTACGGGGACCGCCGGGGTGCGGTCTCTCTTGATCCGGACCCGCACCCCCGATTTTTCCAGCTCCAGTTCGGCGATCTGGCCTTTCTGGATTAACTCAATCAGCTCTTTGAGTTCCTTGATGTTCATAACGCCCTAGGCCCGTTCCACATAGGCCCGGGATCGGGTGTCAACCTTGATGACATCCCCTTCTTCCAAATACAAGGGCACCTTGATCGTGGCCCCGGTTTCCAGGACGGCCGGCTTGGTCCCGCCGCTGGCCGTGTCTCCCCTCACCCCGGGATCCGTTCGGCTGATTTTCAGCGCCACAAAAGTCGGAACTTCCACGGTTAGCGGTTTGCCCTTGTAGATCAGAATTTTTACGAGCATGTTCTCTTTTAAAAAATCCCGGCTGTCCCCCAGCTGATCCTGGTCAAAGGCCAACTGCTCATAGGTGGAGGTGTCCATAAAGTGGTATTCGCGTCCCTGGGCATACAGGAACTGCATCTCCTTTTCCTCGATATCCGGCTCCTCCAGCGTTTCGCCCGAACGATAGGTGCGCTCGAGGACATTTCCGCTCTTGAGGCTCTTCAGCCTCGTCCGGACAAACGCCCCTCCTTTTCCGGGTTTGACATGCTGAAACTCGACAATGACGAACGGCTCGCCGGAAATTTCCACCTTGGCGCCGTTGCGAAATTCGGTCGTAGAAATCACACCCACTCCCTCCTTGGCTGTTTTAGGTGTTATGGAAAAACCGTCAGGCCTTCGCCGGTTTCGTCCTCAAATGGTGGATCGCAGCCAACAGCCCCAATTGATAACTGTAGGCGCCGAACCCGCTGACTTGTCCGACGGAGACTTCCGCGATGTAGGAGTGCCGGCGAAAGCTCTCGCGCTGATAGATATTCGACAGGTGGACTTCAACGGTGGGCAGGCTCACCGAAGCGACCGCATCGCGCAACGCAATACTGGTATGGGTATAGGCCGCGGGGTTGATCAACAAGGCCTGGTACCGACCGGACGCTTTCTGAATCAGAGTCACCAGTTCTCCTTCGGAGTTGGACTGCTCGATGGTCAGTTCCACCCCTTCTTTCTCGGCCAGCGTTTTGAGCTGCCTGTCTATCTCGGACAAGGAGACGGCCCCATACACCGAGGTTTCACGACTTCCCAGCAGATTCAAATTCGGACCATGCAGCACCAGTATTCGATCCACGGTTTTCCGTTTCCTCACAGCTCTGTTTTGAGCAGCGCGGCGGCGCGTCGCAGAAGGAAGCGCGCCTTTCCCAGATTTCCTCCGGCTTGGATCACAAGAATCAAAAAATAGTCGGCGGTGACCTGCCGGACGAGCACCACGAAACGTTCGGCGCTGGTCACCAGTTCCGTGATTCCACCGAACCCGACCGAATCGCCCAGCTTGCCGGCCGTCTTGAGAAGGCCGTTGAACTCGGCCCCGAGAACCTGGAGGTCGAGTTGATCATCCCGTTTCAGCTCTTCGACCACGATCCCATCCATACCGACGAGGGCCACGCCGTGCGCTTCCTCGAGTTCTTCGGTCACCCGCTGGAGCGAATCGGCCAGGCTCATCAGCCTTGCCCCTTTTTAATGCTGTCCAACCAGGATTGAAGCCGCTGTATCTTCTGCATCTTTTGTTGATCCCGGTCATCGGCCGGCGCGGACTCCGTCGGGGATGACGGCTTCGGGGCCGGCGGGGGTGCAGGCGGGGCGGTTCCGGCCGGGGCTTGGGTGGACGTATTGAGTTGCGGGCCCTCGTTCAGCAGCCGGGCCAGGTCGACGGTTTCATCCAGTTTTTTAAACAAGACCTGATTCGTGGGATCATTGGCCAACAATCGCCGATAGATGGCGATCCCTTTCTCGTAAAAGCCTTGCTTGACATACAAATCGCCCAGGGCCTCGGTAGTGATTTCATCGGCGGGGGTGGGGACGGCCGGCCCTTGTTCAAGGGGCGCCTTTTGGGATTTCGGCGACCCGGGCTGAGGGACATCCGGCGCATTCCCCGTCAAGGGCGCTTCCGCCGCCGGAGCACCCAAAATTTCCTCCAGGGACGGAAAGGCCTCTTTCCGTTCGACAGACGCGGCTTTGGGTTCGGCGGTGCCGACGAGGGCCGACGAAGCCTCGGCCGCCGGCGGCCCTTCCGCCGGCGCCGGTGCAACTTCCGCGGTTACCGGCGGCGCCTCCATCAGGGACGGGGAAATTTCGGCCGCGGCCTCTTCAGTTTTCGGCTCGGGCTGGGTATGGGTAGTTTGCTCCACCAGCGCTTCGACGGAAACCGCGTCGTTTGAAACGACCGTTTGCGCCTGAGTCTTCTGTCTTTGAGTCGCTTCGATGCGATCCAGTTCCTCCAGGATGAGTTTCATCTCGGCGTCCTTGGGATTGGACAGCAATACGGCCTTGCAGGAAATCCGCGCCTTGTCCATCCGACCCGCGTCCTTGTAAAGTTTGGCCAGCTTCCGGTGGGCGAGGAGGTTTTCGGGATCGGCCTTGATCACCTGTTCAAACTCCCCCCTTGCGTCGGCGATCTGACCGATTTCAAGATAAACCTTCGCCAGGGTCGCCCGGGCCGTATGAAAGTTTGGATGAATCTTCAATCCGTCGGTCAATACGATCATGGCCTCGTGGGTCATCCCGGACTTCAAGTATTCCTCCGCCAAGGCCACAAAGAGCCTTGACTTGGGATCTTTGCTTAATTTTTCCGACAACTTGATGATTTCGGGAGAAAGAGGCTTTTCCTGTCCCTTTTTCTTATCCATAAATCTCCAGGAGAGATAACCGTTCGGGCCGCTTCATCATAACAAATCCCGGAAAAAAGTCAATGAACTGGCCGATTTCCCGTTCCCGCTCGACTTTTCAGCTCCTTGATCCGATCGAGGATCCTCTCGGCCACTTCGGCCTTTGACAATTTGGGCAAGGCCGTCGCGTCGCCGTTGGCATCTATGAATGTGACCACATTGGTGTCCAGGTCAAAACCCGCTCCCTCCTGGGTCACGTCGTTGGCCACGATCAGATCGAGCCCCTTCCGCTCCAGTTTGGAACGGGCCCGGCTTACAACCTGCTCCGTCTCGGCGGCAAAGCCGATCAGAATCTGTTGGCCCCGCCGCGAACGGACCTCCGACAGAATATCCGCGGTGGGTTCAAGTTCAAGGAACAGGGGTTCACGACCTTTTTTAAGCTTTTGTTCCGATCTCTGCACGGGACGATAGTCCGAGACCGCCGCCGCCATGATGAGCACGGTCGCGTCGGGAAAGCATCGCAATACGGCCTCCCGCATCTCCGCCGCGGATTGGACCGAAATCCGCTCCACCTTCGCAGGGACCGGAAGATGCGTCGGCCCGCTGATCAAAAGGACCCTCGCCCCGCGTCCCTGGGCGGCGCGCGCCAGGGCATAGCCCATTTTCCCCGAGGATCGATTCGTGATGTAGCGTACCGGATCGATCGGTTCCCGAGTGGGTCCGGCCGTCACCAACACCGTTTCCCCCTTCAGGTCTTCCCGCTTTCTCAGCCGGGTAATGACGGCCTCCACGATCCGGCTCTCGGAAGCCAGGCGTCCTATCCCCTCCTTGCCGGAGGCCAGAGGACCTTCTTCGGGAGAGAGCACCTGAACACCGAGACCGTCCAGAACCGATAAATTGCGCTGCAGCACGGGATGCGTCCACATGTCCCCATCCATGGCCGGGGCGATCACCATCGGCGAGGAACTGGCCACCGCGAGGGTGGTGAGGAGATCATCCGCGATGCCGTTCGCGAGTTTGCCGATGACATTGGCCGTCGCCGGGGCGATCAGAATCATATCGACCCGCTCGGCCAAGGTCAGGTGGCGAATCTCCTCGCTGGGATCGAAAAGGCTCGTGTAAACAGGGCGCCGGGACAGGACCTGAAAGGTAAGCGGCGCGATGAATTGCTGCGCCGACGAGGTCATTACAACCGTCACCTGCGCCCCGGCGTGGACGAGTTGCCGAAGGACCAGGACCGCTTTGTAGGCCGCGATGCTTCCCGTTATACCCAAAAGGATGTGCCTGCCTTGAAGATCCATTTCCATACCGCTTTCCCTGTTACTCTTCCGGCTCGACGACGGGGGGCTCTTCCTCCTTGCGGTCGCTCAGGTAGACGCTGAGGTCCTTTTTGATTTCGCTTTCATCTTCCTGCGGCAGCAGTGCCTTGGCCCGGGCCTTGGCCCGTGCCCGCTCCTCGAGCTCCCGGGCCGCCATGGCCTCTTTCATGGCCACCTTGGCCTCCTTTCCGGTCATAAAGTCCGTCTTGCTCTGCAGGACCTCGTCCAGGGCTACGGTGGTTTCCTTGGTGAACTTGCTGGTGACTTGGGGCTTGGACCCCTGCATCAGCTGTCGGGCCCGCTGGGCCGCGATGATGACCAGCCGGTACCGGCTGTCGATCTTGGTATCGTCAAAATCCGTGATCAACGACATGATGTCCATTATTTCATTCCCTCCATTTTTCCCTCCCGCTAGCTTTTTCGCGGGCTCACCTCAAAAACTGTTCGCGAATCCAGTCCTGCTCGGCATGGGTAATCCGGATGCGCTCGGCCAAAATGACGGATTCCAGATCGCGGATGGCCTTCTTTATTTCATCATTGATGATAATATAGTCGTAGTCGCTGAAATTTTGAATCTCTTCTCGAGCCACCCGGAGGCGTCGCTCGATTTCTTCCGGCGTGTCCGATTGCCGGTCCCGAAGCCGTTCCATCAAGATCGCCATGGAAGGGGGAAGGACGAAGATGAAAACCCCGTCCGGAAACCGCTTTTTTAATAATTTGGCCCCTTGGGTATCGACATCCAGGAGAACATCCGTCCCTCCGGCCATCGTCCGCTTTAAAAAATCCGCCTGGGTCCCATAGAAATTATTATGGACCTTGGCCCATTCCGCAAATTCGTTCCGGGCGACCATTTGCATAAATTCGGGCTCTGTGATGAAAAAGTAGTCCCGGCCATCGACCTCGTTCGCGCGGGGCGAACGCGTGGTGTAGGAAATGGAATAACGCAGACCGGGCATGGTATGGGCCATCTCGCGGCACAACGTGGTTTTCCCCGCCCCGGAGGGGGCGGACACAACCAAAAGCAGGCCCCTTTTTCGGGACGCGATATCTCCTTCCCCTTTGGGTTCTACGACGTCACCCATGAGCCTCTTTCCAGCGGGCGCGGCGAGCGGGAGGGGGTGGACTTCGGCGAGCTCAGTCGAGCCGCCCGGTCGCGTCGCTCCAACGAACCCTGCCAGTGGAGAGGGCGGCGCAAGCCCCTGCCGATGAATCCCATACCGGCCGTCATTCGATGTTCTGAACCTGTTCCCTCAATTTTTCCAACTCACTCTTGATGCCCACAACCTCCATCGCGATGGAGGCATCGCTGGCCTTGGAGCCGACCGTGTTGGCCTCCCGATTCATTTCCTGGATCAGAAAATCCAGGCTTCGTCCGACGGCTTCCTTCCCCCGGATCATGGTCCTGAACTGGTTCAGGTGGCTCTTGAGGCGGGTCAATTCTTCGCTCACGTCCGATCGCTCGGCGAAAACAGCCACCTCCTGTGCCAAGCGGGCCGGATCCAATTTCACGCCCTGGGTGAGACGTTCGATGCGGTCGCCGAGACGGGCCTGATAGCCTTGAACCATTTTCGGGATGCGCGTCTGGATGCGGCGCAACGCGCGCTCGATCACCCGAAGACGCTGACGAAGGTCGCGGACCAGCGCCCGACCCTCCTTCCGCCGCATGTCCTCCAGCCGGTCCATGGCCTCCTTCAGGAGTTCCTGAACCTGCGCCGACAAAGCCTCCGTCGTCTCCGCCAACTCTGCGGTGGTGATGATGTCCCTGAAATTCATCAACAGGCCCAGATCGATCTGGCCCGGCAATTCCAATTTGGTCTTCAGGTCCTTCAAAATCCGGGAATACTGGCGGGCCAGTTCAAGATCGACATCGAGTCGTTTCGGCTGCTCGTGGGCGCCGTTGATCGACACGGCCAGCTCCAGCCGGCCGCGGGTAAATCGCTGCTGCACCTGTTTCTTCAGTACGGTTTCGAGGGGGAGCAAAAGCTTGGGCAACCGGATCGTGATGTCGCAGTACTTGTGGTTGGTCGACCGAAGCTCCGCGACGATCGTCAGGTCGCGATAACTCCCTTCGCTTCGGCCGTAGCCGGTCATGCTTTCGATCATCAAGTCTCGCCTTGTTTATAAACCCGTTATTATATAGATAACCGGCGGGTTTGTCAAACAAAGGCGGCGCCGTTCGGGATCAATCGGCCCCGCGCTCCTGCTTGAAATAACGGCAGATCGGCTTGAGGTCGCAGTCCGGACACCGGGGATTTTTCGCCTTGCAGAAGTAGCGTCCGTGAAGCAGCAGTTGATGCGCGACGCGGGTCCATTTCTTCTCGGGAATGAAGCGTCCGAGTTCCGTCTCGATTTCATCCGGATCATCCGACCGGGTCAGTCCAAGGCGTTGACTGACCCGACGGACATGCGTATCCACCACGATGGCCGGCCGGCCGAAACAGTTTCCCAGGATGACGTTGGCGGTCTTTCTCCCGACGCCGGGCAGCTCGACCAGCTCTTCCATCGTTTGCGGAACCCGCCCGGCATGCTTCTCGACCAGGGCCCGACAGCAACCGATTATGCTCTTGGCCTTATTTTTGTAAAAGCCGGTGGACCGGATCTCCTGTTCCAGGACGGCCGGATCGGCCGTCGCATAGTCCTTAGCGCTCTTATATTTTTTGAACAGCTGGGGGGTGACCTTGTTGACGCGATCATCCGTGCATTGGGCCGAGAGGATCGTCGCGATCAGGAGCTCCAGCGGCTTCTTATAATGGAGCTCGACCCTCGGATCCGGAAACTCGCGGTCGAGAACTTTGATAAGATGATCGAGTTTGTTCACCGTGACCCACCTTTGTTGTACAATTCGGTGCGCCGATCTCTAAAAAGATTATTGTAGCGGTTCAGCGTCTTATGCCTTGCCTCGCGGGGGTTGAACTCCACAATCTTGAGCGTCTCCCGATTCCGCGGAGCCCGGAAAAGGATGCCGCCCCCAGGATCGACGATCTCGCTCCGGCCGATATAGGTCAGGCGCTTTCGGCCGCCGCGTTGCTCGGAGCCGATGCGGTTCGACGTGATCGCGAAGACCCGGTTCTCGAGGCATCGAGTGACCATGGCGTCGGGACAATACGGCAGGACGAGATTGGCCGGATGGCAAATGATCTCGGCCCCGGCCAGCGACAGGGATCGGGCCGCTTCCGGAAAAAACCAATCGAAGCAGACCATGATTCCGATCCGCGCCTTTCCGATGTCGTAGGACCGGAAGCGGTTCATCCCCGGCTTGAACCAGAGTTTTTCTTCGTAAAACAGATGAATTTTTCGATAGGTGGCCACGTACCCTTTGGGGCCGATCAGCACGGCCGAGTTATATATCACTTTCCCGGCCCGCTCGGGAAGACCGGCCACCAGCCAGAGTTTCTTGTCCCCGGCGAATTCGCACAAGCGCCGTGTCGTAAATCCTTCCGGAACCTCCTCCGACAACTCGGACACCTCGCGTCGGGATATAAATTGATAGCCGCTGTTGAAAAGTTCCGGAAGGACGATCAGGTCCGCCGCGCCCCGGTCGATCCGATCCAGCCGCCCCAGGACCGACTCCACATTCCGTCGGATTTCCCCGAACACCGGCCCGAATTGATAAAATCCGGCACCAATCATTTCGGAGAGCCCCCTCGTGTGGCTTCCGACAAAAGTTTCATCAGACCCTCTTCATCCAAAACGCGGACGCCCAGGCCCCGGGCCTTTTCGAGTTTGCTCCCCGCATCGGCGCCGGCGACGACGTAATCCGTTTTCTTCGATACGCTGCTGGTCACCTTCCCGCCCAGCGTTTCGATCTTCTCCCTGGCCGCCTCCCTCGTCAGGCTTGGAAGGGTTCCGGTCAGGACAAACGTTTTGCCGCGCACCGGCGAGAGGGTTTCGACGGTCTCGGCCCCCCCGGTGAGGGTCAGGCCGAGATCCAGAAGTTGTCCGATCATTTTTCGATTTTTAGGGTTTCGGAAATATTCGGCGACCGACCGGGCGGCATTCGGGGGAAGATCGAAGGCTTCCCGCAATGTTTGGGCGTCGGCCTCCATCAATCGCTCGATGCCCTTGGACCTTTCGGCCAGACGCTCCGCCGTCGACGGCCCGATGCCCGGAATCTCCAGCTGGGCGATGAACTGCGCCAGCGTCGTTTTTTTCGGTCCCCCCGCTTCCCGCTCCCAGCGCACGCCCGCCGCCCTCAACTGCCCGATCACCTTCCGGTTGTGGAGCTCCGAAAAAAACTGGAGGATGGACTGGGCGACTTCGGGCCCGATGTCCGGAATGGTTCGGAGCGTTGGCTCCTCCGCATCCATCAGCGGATCCAGATCCCCGAAAAAACGGGCCAGTTCCTTGGCCGTGGCCTCCCCCACATCCGGGATGCCGAGGGCGTAGATGAAACGCGCCAGCGTCGTTCGTTTGCTGGCTTCAATCGCCTTCACCAGATTGCCCGCGGAAAGCTCGGCCATCCGTTCCAGCCGTGCGACGGTCGGACCGTCCAGACGGTAAAGATCGGCCGCCGTTTCCACGAGGCGCTTGTCCACCAGTTGATCCGTCAGCTTTTCTCCCAGGCCTTGAATGTCCATGGCCCGGCGGCTGGCGAAATGCAATATCGCCTGCTTTCGTTGCGCGGGACAGTACAGGCCCCCGCTGCACCGGGAGATCGCCTCGCCCGGAAGCCGGACGATCTTCGATCCGCAGACGGGACAGACCCGCGGCATGACGAATTCCCTCGCGCCGGCGGGCCGCCGATCCGGCACCACCCCGACCACCTCCGGAATGACGTCGCCGGCGCGCCGGACGATCGCGGTGTCCCCGATCCGGACGTCTTTCCGACGGACCTCGTCCTCGTTGTGCAGCGTCGCATTCGTCACCGTCACGCCGCCCACGAAGACCGGCTTGAGCCGCGCCACCGGCGTCACGGCCCCCGTCCGTCCCACCTGAACGTCGATGTCCAAGACTTCGGTCATCGCCTCCTGGGCCGGAAACTTGTGCGCCAGGGCAAAGCGCGGCGCGCGGGACACAAACCCCATCCGTTCCTGCTGATTCAAGGGATTGATCTTGTAGACCACCCCGTCAATGTCGTAGGGGAGCGTTTCACGTTTGGAGCCGATGAAACGGTAGTAATCCAACAACCCCTGAACCCCACGAACGACTTTCCGCTCGGGGCAAACCGGAAATTTCTGCGTGACGAGAAAATCCATCAACGCGCTGTGGGTCCGGGGCAGAGACACGCCCTCCGCGCCCTCCAGCGCGTAGGCAAAAAAGGTGAGATGTCGCGCGGCGGTCATGCGCGGATCCAGCTGCCGGAGACCGCCGGCCGCGGCGTTGCGGGGGTTGACGAATTGTTTTTCGCCCTTCCGGACCTGCTCCCGATTCAGTCGTTCGAAATCGCGCTTGAGCATCAGGACCTCGCCCCGGACTTCCAGCCAGGCCGGAGGCGGTTCGGACGGCAATCGCAACGGAATGACCTTGACCGTGCGCAGATTGGCGGTGACTTCTTCGCCCGTGTAACCGTCCCCGCGGGTCGCCCCCCGCACCAGCAGGCCGTTTTGATAGGACAGACTGACCGCCGCGCCGTCGAATTTCGGTTCCACGGCATACTCCACCTCCTCCAGGTGCAACTGCTCGCGGATCCGGCGGTCGAAGGCGACGACTTCTTCCTCCTCGAAGGCATTGTTGAGGGACAACATCGGTGTGCGGTGTGCAACCGTCGCGAACTCGCTCAGGGGAGCGGCGCCCACCCGCTGCGTGGGGGATTCGGGAACGGCGAGTTCCGGGTATTTCCTCTCCAGGTCCTGAAGTTCCCGGAACAGCTTGTCGTATTCGACGTCCGGGATGGTCGGCGCGTCGAGGACATAGTAACGATAATTGTGCAGCTCGATGGCCTCGCGCAAGGCCCGCACCCGCTTGTTCACGTTCGCCGGCACAGACATCTGAAGCGTCGCTCCCGGTGAAATTTCCAACGACCCGACTGTACCGTGTCACCCTCCGTTCTGTCAAGCAGAGGGCGAACGAAGTCGATTCACTTTTTCCTTGACAAAAATCACGGCTGTGATATAAAAATGGTGGTTTCCATTCAAGAAATTTTCCGAATGCGGCCGCCTGGTTTCGCACCTTCAGCCATGCTCAACAACGCAAATTGGGAAATGACGCGATAGATGAGATCAAAGGAGACATCCATGACAGGACAGGATTATTTGTTTACTTCGGAATCCGTCACCGAAGGACATCCCGATAAAATTTCGGACCAGATTTCGGACGCGATCCTGGATTCCATCATCGGCCAGGATCCGTATTGCCGCGTGGCCTGCGAGACCCTGGTGACCACCGGGCTGGCCTTCGTCGCGGGAGAGATCAGCACCACCTGCTACGTCGAGATTCCGGACATCGTGCGCGAAACCATCAAAGAGATCGGCTACACGCGGGCCAAGTACGGTTTCGATTACGAAACCTGCTCCGTGATCACCTCGATCCATTCCCAGTCCCCGGACATTGCCCAGGGCGTGGACACCGGCGGCGCGGGCGATCAGGGCATCATGTTCGGGTATGCCAGCAATGAGACGCCGGAGTTCATGCCCACGCCCATCATCCTGGCCCACAAGCTGACGCGCCGTCTGACGGAGGTCCGGAAAAAAGACATCCTGGCGTACCTTCGGCCCGACGGAAAATCCCAGGTGACCGTCGACTATCGGAACGGGAAACCGGTCCGGGTCACGACGGTCGTCATCTCGGCCCAGCACAGCCCGGAGGTGACGTTAAAGGAAATCCGGGAAGACATAATCGAGAAAGTCATCAAACCCATCATTCCGGCCGAACTGATGGATGAGGAAAAAATCATCTATCACATCAACCCCACCGGCCGTTTCGTCGTCGGAGGTCCGCAGGGGGATACCGGCGTGACGGGGCGGAAGATCATCGTCGACACCTACGGTGGCGTGGGAAGCCACGGGGGCGGGGCCTTCTCCGGGAAGGACCCTTCCAAGGTCGACCGCTCGGCGTCCTACATGGCCCGGTACATCGCCAAGAATATCGTTGCGGCGGGGCTCGCGGACCGCTGCGAGATCCAGATGGCCTATGCCATCGGGGTTCCGGAGCCGGTGTCCATTCTGGTCAATACCAAAAATACCGGAAAGGTTCCAAGTCAGAAAATCATGAAGCTCGTGCAAAAACATTTCCCCATGACGCCCAAGGGAATGATCGATCACTTAAAACTCCGACGTCCGATTTACAAGAAGACCGCGGCCTACGGTCACTTCGGCCGAACCGAGCCGGAGTTCACCTGGGAGAAGACCGATTTGGCCGACACCCTTCGAAAGGAAGCCGGAATATAATGGATTACGATATCAAGGATATTCGTCTCGCGCAAAAGGGCCTGCTCCGGATGGAATGGGCGCAGCAGGAAATGCCCGTCCTGGAACTCGTCAATCGACGTTTCAAGAAAGAATTGCCGTTACGGGGGACCCGGGTCTCGGCCTGTCTTCACGTTACCACCGAGACGGCCAACCTGATGACCACCCTGAAAGCCGGCGGGGCCGATGTGGTGCTCTGCGCGTCCAACCCGCTCAGCACGCAGGATGACGTCGCAGCCGCGCTGGTCGAGTATCATCATATCCCGGTCTTCGCGATCAAAGGGGAAGACAACGAGACCTACTACCGTCATATTCAGGCGGCCCTGAATCACCGGCCCATGATCACGATGGACGACGGCGCCGACCTCGTCTCGACGCTTCATTCCAAGCGGAAAGACCTCCTCAAAGACATCATCGGCGGCACCGAAGAGACCACGACCGGCGTGATCCGCCTGAGAAGCATGGCCGCACGGGGCGTTCTGAAATTCCCGATCGTCTCGGTCAATGACGCCAACACGAAGCACCTGTTCGATAACCGTTACGGCACCGGTCAGAGCACCATGGACGGAATCCTGCGCGCGACCAATCGCATGGTGGCCGGAACGGTCTTCGTCGTCAGCGGCTACGGCTGGTGCGGCCGCGGCCTCGCGATGCGGGCCAAGGGTATGGGCGCCGACGTCGTCGTCACGGAAATCGATCCGCTGAAGGCGATCGAGGCCGTCATGGACGGTTTTCGCGTCATGCCCATGGCCGACGCCGCCCCGATCGGCGACTTCTTCGTCACCGTCACGGGCGATATCAAGGTCCTCCGCCGGGAGCATTTCGCCGTCATGAAGAACGGGGCGGTCGTCTGTAACTCGGGTCATTTCAATGTCGAGATCGATATCCCCGCGCTCGAGAAGATGAGCAAGCGGAAGCGCGCGATTCGTGAGTTTGTGCAGGAGTACACGCTGTCCAACGGACGACGGATTAATCTGCTCGGGGAAGGCCGTCTCATCAACCTGGCGGCCGCGGAGGGTCACCCGGCCAGCGTCATGGACATGAGCTTCGCCAATCAAGCCCTCTCGGCCGAATACATGGTGAAGCAATCCAAAAAACTGGAACGAAAGGTGTATCCCGTTCCGGCGGCCATCGACCAGGAAATCGCCCGGTTGAAACTCAAAGGCATGGGAATCCAAATTGATCGGCTCACCAAAGAACAGGAGAAATATCTCGCCTCCTGGGAGATGGGGACGTAGCCGCAGGATTTGCCGACCTCTTCACGCCCCTTCCACCCATAAAAACGCCGCCATTTCGACCTCCCTACCCCTTGGCTTGGCTTACGAATATGGTATAATAGTTCCATGACGAATCAACAAATCGCGGACGCGTTCCGGGCCATCGCGGATCGATTGCAGCTGGGGGGGGCCAATCCCTACCGGGTCCGGGCCTACCGGATCGCCGCGACGAATCTCGAACGCTCGAGGGATTCGGCGGCCGACCTCGCCGGTCGCGGACAGTTAAAAAAGATCCACGGGATCGGCCGGGAGCTGGAACGAAAAATTCTTGAAGGGCTTAAAACGGGCGCCATCCGTGAACCCGAGGGCAACGTTCCGGCGTCCGAAACGATTCCGTTCGAATGTCCCGGCCTCGATCCAAAACTGGCCCTGCTGCTCTACAAACGATTTCAGATCGAAAACCTCCAGGATCTTGAACAACTCGCCCGATCCCGTCTGCTTCGAACGCTTCCGGAACTGGGGACCGAATTGGAGCACCGGATCTTGGCGGGATTGGAGAACTTAAAAAAGAATGAGCATCCTTTGCAATCTCCCTAACGGACGGGAAAGGGGGCTGTGATGGTTCGCAGACACTTCGGAAAAGAAAAAGCTATTGTCCACGGTTTACTGGCGCTGGGGATCCTGACGATGACGTTGGGAAACCGCCTCGCCTATGCCCAGGAGAAAACCGCACCGCCTATCACCGTTGAGGAAGCAATGATCGCATCCCGCGTCGAGAATCTGACCCCGGTTAGCCCCGACGTCGCGTTCGATGCGAGCGTGGGAAAACTCTACTGCTTTACCCGAATCAAAAGCGATCGGCCCCCGACCCTCATCAAGCATCTCTGGTTCCAGGGAGATCGGATGGTGATGGAGGTGACCCTCCCGATTAAATCGGCGAGCTGGCGCACCTACAGCACGAAGACGATCCTCCCCTCCGCCACCGGACCCTGGAAAGTGGACGTCACTTCGGAGGACGGAACCGTCCTGAAAACCTTGACCTTCACGATCCGGTAAGGAAGAACCACACCTCCCTCAAATCGAAATCCCGATCCCGAAACTTGACAAACCCCTGTCGGGAACGATATATTATTTTTCCAGCGATGAGAGCCGTGAGTCCCTTCCAGTTCATATCCATGCGGTTGGCCCCTCCAACCTCCGCGATCGAACACTCGCCGTGATTATACCGACGTGATTGATTCCTTGAATGCGGATAGAGAATTTGTGCCGATGACAAAACAGAGCCTTCGATGATTAATGTACAAAACCTCACGAAACGATACGGCGAGCTCACCGCCATCGAGGACGTGACGTTCAACGTCGAGAAGGGCGAAATCCTGGCCTTCCTCGGACCGAACGGCGCGGGAAAGACCACCACGATGCGCATCCTCACCTGTTTCATGCCGGCCACCGCCGGGACGGCCACCGTCGCCGGTTACGATATATTCGAGCATCCCCAGGACGTCAAGAAGCACATCGGGTATCTCCCCGAGTCTCCTCCCCTTTACACCGAGATGACGGTCACGGAGTATCTCGGCTTCGTTTCCAAGATCAAAGGGATCGAACGGAAGGATCGCGCGACAGCGCTGACGCGGGTGCTCGAGCGCTGCGCCCTGACGGATGTCCGTCATCGCCTGATCGGCAACCTTTCACGGGGATACCGTCAACGCGTCGGTCTCGCCCAGGCCTTGATCCACAACCCCGAAGTCCTGATTTTAGATGAACCGACCACGGGGCTGGATCCCAAGCAGATTATCGAGATGCGTCAGGTGATCAAGGAACTGGCCGGACAGCACACGGTCATTCTCAGCACGCACATTCTTCCCGAGGCCACCGCCGTCTGTCAGCGCGTGGTGATCATTCATAAGGGCCGGATCGTGGCGGTCGACACGCCCGACACGCTTTCGGCGCAGCTTCGTCAGTCGGAAAAGGTTCGCTTGACGCTCCGGACGCCTTCGCCCGATACCGCCGAAAAATTAAAAACGGTGCCGGGCGTCGTTTCGATTTTCGAAGAACCCTCGGCCGACGGGCAGGTGTTTATGGTGGAATGCGAGCTGGGCCGCGACATCCGGACCGAACTGGCCGCACAGGCGGTCCGCCTCAAATGGGGCCTGATCGAACTGGCCGCGGTCCGACTGTCGCTTGAGGACGTCTTCCTCCAATTGACCCAGGAAGAACCGAAACAGGAGGAATCGAAAGTTGAGGCCCTGAAAGGAGAAGCCCCTTGAGGAGCATGCTCGCCATCATGGGAAAGGAGCTCCGTATTCTTTTCGCCTCCCCGATCGCTTACGTGGTGGCCGCGATTTTCGTTCTGATCTCGGGTTATTTGTTTTACAGCATCGTCCTTTTCGCCAGCAGTCAGAGCATGCAGATCATGCGTGTGCAGGGTGCGCTTCCTCAGATCAATCTGAACGATCTGGTCTTCCGCCCCACCTTTCACAACATGGCCGTGATCCTGATGCTCACCCTGCCCCTGATCACGATGCGTCTTCTGGCCGAGGAGAAAAAGATCAAGACGATCGAATTGCTGCTGACCTCCCCGGTCCCGCTGCTGTCGATCGTGTTGGGGAAATATTTGGCCGCACTGTTGGTCTTCACCCTAATGCTGGCCCTGACCGCGTATATGCCGCTGTTGCTTTGGTATTACGGATCCATCCAATGGATGCCGATCCTGACCGGCTATCTCGGAATCTGGCTGCTGGGCGGGGTCTTCATCGCGGTCGGCCTGCTGGCCTCGTCGCTGACCGAGAATCAGATCATCGCCAGTTTTATTTCGTTCGGCGCCGTCCTCCTTCTGTGGCTGATCGGCTGGATCTCCCAGGCCGCTGCGGACACGTCCTGGGGATCGGTTTTAACGTATCTATCCATCGGCGAGCATACCGAGAATTTCATACGGGGAATGATCGACACCGAGGACCTGGTCTACCAGGCCTCCCTCATCATCGTGGGACTTTTCATCACGCACCGCGTCCTGGAGTCCCAACGATGGAAATAAAAATTAAAATCCGCAAAAAAAAGATTCCTGCATGTTGAACACATTGAGCAAAGGCGCCGGCTGGTTGGGATTCTTAACGGCGATCGGCGCCGCCATCGCCTATCAAGTCAATCCCGAATGGAAAGCCTATGTCTCCTTGGCGGAGCTGGCGGCGCTCGGGCTGTTGGTCTTTTTCTTCATCGTTCATTTCGAAGCCCTCAAATCTTTTTCGTCGCGGCGCTCGACCAAACTCGGGCTCAACAGCGTCCTCATGGTCCTGATCTTCATCGCCATCCTGGGCATCCTGAACTTCATTCTGTCCCGGCATCATCTTCGATACGATTTCTCGGAAACCTCCTCCTTCTCCCTGGCCCCCCAAACGCTTCAGGTCTTAAAAGACCTCAAACGGGACGTAAAGCTCACCGCCTTCGTCTCGGATCAAGGGCCGACCCGTTCCCGGACGAAGGACCTGTTGAGTGGTTACAGCTATCACAACCCGCGAATCACATTCACTCTGGTCGATCCCGACAAAAAACCGTCGCTGGCCAAACAATACGGAATCACCCAGTACGATACCCTGGTGCTCGAGAGCGGCAAACAGGAATCCCAGATCAAGACCATCGACGAGCAGGCCTTGACCAATGCGATCATCCGGATCGTCCAGGAGGAACGTCGCAAAATCCTTTTCCTGGAGAATCACGGGGAGCACCGCCTTTCGGATCCGGAAAAAGCCGGCTTCTCCCGCGTGAAGGACAGCCTCGAGAAACAGGGATTCGATGTCGGATCGCTCTCCCTCCTGGAGGAAGGAAAGGTTCCGGACAAAACGGCCGTGCTGGTTATTCCCGGTCCGGAAAAAGGTTTTCTCCCGCAGGAAAAAACCGCGCTGTCCGGCTATCTGGCCTCCAACGGGAAGGTCCTGCTGCTTCTCGACCCCGACGCCCAGGCCAACCTGGACGATTTCCTATCCCAGTGGGGGGTTAAGATGGGAAAGGGGCTGATCGTCGACCCCGTTTCCCGGCTGCTGGGCGGGGATTACACGGTGCCCGTCGTGACGAACTATCCCGCGCATGACATCACGAAAAATTTCAACCTCGCGACCTTTTTCCCGGTCGCCGAATCGGTCAATTTCGAATCAGGCCGCGGCCCGGAGTATGACTATAAACCGATCGCGCAGACCAGCGACAACAGCTGGTCCAAGACCCGCCTGACCGAGACGCGGCTGAATTTCGATCCGGCCGAGGACGTCAAGGGGCCGTTGACCCTGGCCGCCGTGATCACCCGGAAAACACTCTCCGGTTCCCCGGAGCCCCATGCGCACGACGCCCCCGAGAAGAACGAGCCGCCCGACGTTCCGCGGCCGACGCTGGTCGTGTACGGGGATTCGGACTTTGCCGCGAACGGCTCCTTCAATTTCTCCGGCAACGGCGATCTGTTCTTAAACACCGTCACCTGGATGGCCCAGGAGAAAGGCCTGATCTCGATCCGGGCGAAGGAATCCCATTTCACCCCGCTGTTCCTCTCGAGGTCCCAGGGAACGGTCCTGATGTACGTCTCGCTTTTGCTCCTGCCCGGCGCCGTATTCATCACCGGGATGGCGATCTGGAGACGTCGGCGGCTGTTATAGTGCGCGGCAAATTCACATCGACCCTCATCCTGGCCGCCGTGCTGCTGCTGCTCGGCGTCTACCTCGTCGTCGTCGAGATCCCGCACCGGAAAAAAGCCGGCGAGGCCGAACAGAACGCCGACCGCCTCTTTAAGTTCGAGAGCGCCGACGTCGACACGGTCGAATTGCGCTACCCCTCCGGTCTGATCGAACTGAGAAAAACCCCGGAGGGACAATGGCGGCTGACGAAGCCCCTGGAGGTCGACGCCGACCAGCGCGAAGTCCAGAGCCTGATCACGACGGTCGCCGACGTTCGATATACCCGCGTGGTCGAGGACCAGGCCGCGAACCTGTCCGAGTTCGGCCTGGCCCATCCCAACGTGGACATCACCTTCACCCTCCCCGACCGCGCGGAGCGGCTCTTGATCGGGGATGACGGACCGATGCCCAGCACCGTCTACATTCAAAAAGACGGCGACCCGCGGGTCGTCCTGGCGCAGCAATGGATCAAAGGTTCGCTGACCCGAACGGCCTTCGATTTTCGAACGAAGATCATCCTCCCGATCGATCACGACAAGGTGGA
>DATKAN010000046.1 GCA_035498035.1 Nitrospiria bacterium | reverse complement strand
AATACAGTTGATACAGGAATAGGTCCAGAAATCGACCAGGACCACTTTGCCTTTTAATTCGGAGGCGGACAAAGCGGTGGAATTGATCCAAGCCGTAATGCGGGAAAACTCCGGGATCGAACCCAGGACAGGCAGCGGGATGCCTTCGGCCGAGGCCAGGGCGACTCCCGAACGCAAATCGGTGGGTTCCGAATCGCCTTGTCGAATTGACGCGGTCCCTTTCTTTTCGACCAATCGTTTTTCAATTTCGTTGGTCACGAAGAGTTGTCCCGGAAGATGGGAAAGGAGCCAGGTATCCAGGTTGAAATAGAGCCCGACGACCGCGGCGAGGGTCAGGGCCCCCAGGAGTTTATGAGAGACCGGCCCCCACGCCCGAAAACGTTGCATCCGGCGGGAGACCGTTTGCCCCCCGTACCCGATCAGCAGCATCGGAACGGCGGCCCCGAGGGAATACCCGCCCATCAGGAGCAGTGTATGCGCGAACGATCCCTGAACGGTGGCCAGCGTAATGATGATGCCGAGAATGGGACCCGCACAAGGCGCCCAGATCAGTCCCAGCGAGCCCCCGATCAGCAGTGCGTTAAGCCGGCCCGGTTCCGGGCCGAGCCGGTTGATCCCCGTCATTCTTTGCGCAAGAAAACTGATCCGGTTTCCCATTCCCTCCCACAGCCTCGGCCAAATCAAGGAGAGGCCGAAGAAAAAGAGGATCCCCAGGGCCGCGTGCCGGAGGAGGGCGTTGCTTATTCCCAGGAAGCTTCCGAAAAGGGCGAAGGTGGTTCCGAATAGTGTGAAAGCGCCTGCAAGCCCCAACACGATCCAGAAAGGACGGTGACGAAACGGCGTCGCGACGGAGGCGCTGAGAAGAGGCGGAAGAACCGGAAGGATGCAGGGACTTAAGACCGTCAACAATCCGGCCGCAATCGATAAGAGTTCCAATCCCCAATTCATGATTTCCTCCTTTCAAACCCGTTTGATCAAAAAGTCGTCTTGATTTACGACTCCATCCTACCGGATGAATTTGAAGGAAGAATAAAGGGAATGTGAAGATTCGGTGAAGATCGGCTCAAAGCGGAAGGGTGAACCAGACCTCGGTCAGGCCGGGTCGGCTGTCGGCCCCCACGGTTCCTCCATGGGCCTCGACGATCTGTTTTACGATGGACAGCCCGATTCCCGCTCCACCCCATTCCCGGGAACGGGATTTTTCACCCCGGTAAAACCGCTCGAAAATGTGCGGCAGGTCTTCCAAGCGGATTCCTTCCCCGCTGTTCGAGAAGACAACCCGCGCCCGGTTTCCCATGGTTCCGATATCGACCCCCGCCTCTCCACCGTCCGGGGTGTATTGAAGAACGTTCTGAATCAGATTCTGAACCGCCTGAACGATCTGATCGGCGTCGGCGACCACGAAGACGGGCGACCCGTTGATCTTCATCCGGAGGCCTTTCTGATCAAACCGGAGCTGTTCCTTTCGAAGCAGTTGGAGGACCAGGGCGTGAAGATCAAACCGCTCCTTTGTCATGACCCGGGTTTCTGCGTCGATCTGGGAGAGACGATGGAGCGCGTCGACCAGACGAACCAAACGGAGGACTTCCTCATGAAGGGAATCGATCGCATCCCGCGACGGTTCCATCAACCGGTCCTGAATCGCCTCCAACTGGCCCCGGATATTGTTCAACGGCGTTCGGAGCTCGTGGGCCACGTTGGCGACCAGATCCTTCCTCATCCTCTCGATTTTTTCAAGACTCTCGACCATTTGATTAAAGGCTTGTCCCAACTCGCCGACCTCGTCATGCGTGATCCCCTTGACCCGCTCGGAGTAATCCCCCATCGCAAGCCTTCGCGTTATCTTGTTCATTTGGGTCAGGGAACGCATCGCCTGTTTGGTCATGAAATAGCCGAGGAGCGAGACCGCGACCAGGCCGAGGACCATCGAAAGGAGGAGGAACTGATGGGTGGTGTGCAGGAATACCGCGTGGAGAACTTCGGGATCGATCTTGTACTCCTTCATCAGACCCATGAAATAGTCCGCGGCAAAGTGGTCGATCACCTGCCAGGCCAGAACGACGACGATTCCAACCCCCAGGAGGTTAATGCCGACGAGTTTCCAGATCAAACTGATTCTTGGGATTCGCAAGTTATTTCTCCGCGAATTGGTAACCGATACCTCGGACCGTTTTGATGTACCGGGGCCGTGCCGGGTTTTTCTCGATCTTTTGGCGGAGATTCTTGATATGCACGTCGACCGTGCGATCGAGCACGTTGACCTCGGCCCTCGGGTACACGACATCCAGAAGGGTCTCCCGCGAGAAGACCCGGCCGGGGGCCGCCATCAGGGTCGCGAGAAGTTTGAATTCGAAATGAGTCAGCGTCAGGAGAGTCCCGTGGAGAGTGGCTTTGTGCTTCTCCGGGTCCACCATGAGACCCTGAAAGGAATAGGGCTTGAGGGGACCCTTTTCCCCGCGCCGGAAACGGCGCAGAATGACCTTGACGCGGGCCACGACCTCTCTCGGACTGAAGGGTTTGACCACGTAATCGTCGGCGCCGATCGAAAGTCCGACCAGCCTGTCCACCTCCTCCACCTTGGCCGTCACCATCATGATCGGCACATCCGATTCCTGCCGGATCTTTTTGCAGACTTCAATTCCATCCATTTTTGGAATCATCAGATCGAGCAGTACGAAATTCGGCCGTCTTTTCCTGAAGAGAGCAAGCGCATCGATGCCGTTGCCGGCTTCGAGGGTCTGGAACCCCTCCTTTTGAAGATAAAGGCTTAGAACCGAGGCCGTTTTTCGGTCGTCCTCCACGATCAAAACCGCCTCTTTCGAAGAAGACTCCATTCCTTTCTCCTTTTATTCCGGTCGAGATTATAACACGGGCGCGTGAAGATAAGAAGAAGAGTTGATGAAGAAACGGTTAAGGCAACGATGCGCGGAGCGACGATAGAAGCAGGAAAGATCGGCGGACTCCCGACGAGGGCCGCGTTAAGGAGAACCGCACCCCTTACCGGGTCTCAGTTTTTTGATTGGACTCCCAGATCAGCACCTCCGCGCCGGTGTCGGCATCCGCGGTAATGCGGGGGTTTCCGGCCGCGGTCAAACGGGCCGCATCCCCCGTTCGAAGAACCCCCGCGCCTTCGAGCTCCACCCCACCCTTGGCCACGAACAGATGCACATAGGGAGCGTCCGGAATGGCCGCCGACTGGCCGGGCTTCAGCCGCCCCACCCAGAGCCCCGCGCCCTTCTGGCGGATGGAGATGGCGGAGTGGTCCCCCTTTCCGGAGGCGATCTGGACCAATCCTCCTTTGTCCAGTTCGCGGCCGATATCGAGCTGCTCGTAACCGGGCTTGATCCGCTCCGTGTCCGGAAGGACCCACATCTGGACAAAATGGACCGGGTTATTCCCGTTGGGGTTCATCTCGGAATGCCAGATCCCGGTTCCGGCGCTCATCCGCTGGGCCAGCCCGGGGTAGATGATCCCCTTGTTTCCCTCGGAGTCCTTATGCTCCAGTTCCCCGTCCAGGACCCAGGTGACGATCTCCATGTCCTGATGGGGATGGGTCATGAATCCGGTTCCCGGCCGGACGATGTCGTCGTTATTGACAATCAACAGCCCATGGCCGACATTGTCGGGATCGTAATGGGGCCCGAAGCTGAAGCTGTGTTTGGAATCCAGCCAGCCCGTCCGTGTCAGGAACCGCCGGTCGGCTCTTCGAATGTCGATTCGATTTTCCTCGTTGGCCTTCATTTTCATCTCCTCGTTTTTCGATGGCCCGCCGGTCTGAATCATTCTAAGGCCTTCTCTATCAGCGCGGCAAACCCCGAAATATTTTTTACCAGGTCATCGAACAAGCCATGGCGCTTCTTCAGGTATTCGTGGTTATTGGAGGGGGCTTGGTAGCGCTGGACATGGGGACCGGCCGCATGAGTTCGGGAAGCATCAATCATTTGACCAACCGACCTTAGAGTGAGGTCCGGATCAATGACTTTAATCGGTGAAGATTTTTACTATAAACCCGAACCCCCCGCTTATGCAACCCCCATCCCGTTCCACGTGGCCGGAAGCGGACAACACCTTTGTGGAAAAATCGAAACGGTCGGCCGTCACCGGAAGAGAGAAATCTTAGCCCGCCGCTTCGATGGCGCCGGTGAGGGATCCCGCCTAATTTGTCGCGGATCCCGGAAAATAGATCGTGTGCGATTCATAGGGGTC
>DATKAN010000045.1 GCA_035498035.1 Nitrospiria bacterium | reverse complement strand
CATCGATGCCCGATAAGGCCTCAAGGACCTGTTTGTCCTGAGCTTTGGTTTCCTGAAGGCAGAACATGTCCGCGTTCATGGCCTCGATGGAAGCCGGAAAATCCTTTTTCATGGCTGCACGAATGCCGTTCACATTCCAGGAAACAACACGCATCGATCAGACCCCCATTCCCTCTTTGGTTTCATAAAGCTCCGGACGGATCCTAGCCAGGATTTCCTCCTAAAACCCATATATCTATATATAATGATACAGATCGAATATAATCCAAAATTTGGCTTCCAGGATAAAGGCTGGGACGGGTTCTGAAATGGAGTTCTCAACTTCACGGCGGGCGGCCCTCCGGTAGCGGTGCGACGGAAAATCGGTAGACCTCGTTCACAAAAATCATTGTGCCCCCGGCGCGGGCGACGAAACCGAGATCGAGTATAACGAGTTTGAAAATGTGCGTCAAGCGAGGTTCGAAAATGTGTGATGCATGTGTCTTCCGTCGTAATCGACGGCGTGATGAAAGGAACGCTACAATCGCCGAAAGGACGCACTGGAGATGGCCAAAAAAACCGCTGGGTTTTCATTATGTTAACCCAATAAAAACGACCCCCGTCCGATGTATACTATGAGGTGGAATAAGCGATAATACCTGCGAAAGGAGGTCGTTATGGCTAACGGAAAATCGAGTACACTGGGACTGAAGCACGTTTTCGAGGGCGTGGTCTGGCAGAGCCGCCTAATCATCGTTTTGGCTGTCGTCGCCAGCCTTGTCACCGCCATGCTCACGTCGTTCATGGCTGCGGGGAATGTCTTCAACCTGGCCTATGGCTGGCTGCACCAGTTGTTTTCGGGAGGATCCTTTCTGGGGACGGATACCGACTTCCACGCCACGCTGGTGGCCCAAGCCATCGGCGGCGTCACCGATTTCCTGCTGTCCATGCTCCTCTTCATCCTCGCGTGGGGCTTGTACGAGCTGTTCATCAGCAAGCTGGGTCCTTCGGACGCATTAACCCCCCGCAGCTCAAACATCCTGGTGATCCGGACCTTGGACGATCTGAAAGACCGCATGGTCAAGGTGGTTATGCTGATCCTGGTCGTCCTATTCCTCGATCACGCGACGCACGCGACACTCCAAGACACCACGGGCTTCTTCTTTCTCGGAGGGGGTATTCTCATGGTGGCGCTGGCGCTCTATCTGAGCAACCGATCTGACGCGGAATCGGAGAAGAAATAGAGATCGAAATACAGGGGCGGATCCCACGATGGGGATCCGCCCCTGTTTATTTCATTCGACTAAAATTATTCCTCCCTACAGTCCTGACTGCGCTTGCGCGGCTTGGTTCGTCAACTGGCTGGCGGCCGCCGGAGCCAGCATATCCCCGCTCAGGCTGCTGACCTCCTGGGCGAAAGCCGTAAGAAGCTGGCGGGCGGTGGCATTATTTCCTTGATCGGCCATCGTTCCCGCAGTTTGAAGCGTATCAATCAGATCGCTTGCTACCGCTTCATTGAAGATCTGATTAGATTGCAAAAGCTGATTGACCGAGGCCACGAGATCGTCGATCGGTGCGTAGGCCCGCGCCGTCGAGGGTCCCAGGCTGCAGATCATAAGCACAAAAAGACCGATTGCCAAAGGTGCCGAGTGTAATCTTAAGATCCTATCCATTGTATCTCTCTCCTTTCCGTCATCCGAACGGACTACGGCGTAATACAAACTTCCCTATCCGAAGCGGTTATTCAAGGCCGGGAAACCGCTTGAAGGAGCAGCCCGATGGCTGCAATTTTAATGGGCAAACTCAAATGCACGGTTGTTGCCGTAATCGACCACCCAGACGTCACCCAATGTATCGATCGCCACACTGCTCGGGAGGCAGAAGGTGCCGGCGCCGAGACCCCCCTTGTTGCATTGGCTCGTGGTGAATCCCGTCTGGCCGAAGACCCGATCCGCCGTGGCGTCGGTCGTCAGGGGGGTGTTGTATTCGAGCACCCGGTTGTTTGAGCGATCGACGACGTACAAGTTTCCGTTGCCATCCACCACCAAGCCCATCGGATTATAAAGCGTGATGGCCGAAGGCGTGATGCTTCCCCGGTTTCCGGCCGTCGCGGTGAAATTGGCCTGGCCAAAGACCCGGTTGGCCGCCATCCCGGTGCCCAGGGACGCATTATATTCCAGGACACGATTGTTTCCGAAATCGGCCACGTAAAGATTGCCGTTCGCATCCAACGTCACGGCGTACGGCTGCTTCAGGCCGGCGGCGCCGGTCCCGGCCGCCAGGGTGGTGAAATTCGCCTGCCCGATGACCAGATCGGCCACCGCATCCGTGGTCAATGGGGTATTGTACTCCGCCACCCGGTTGTTTCCAAAATCGGCCACGAACACATTGTCCGACGCATCCAGCGCGATCCCGGTGGGAACGCAGAGGCTGGTGGCGCTCGCGACCGATGAGCTTGGATTGCTGCAGCCGCCGGAGGTCAAATTGGGCTGCCCGATCACTTGATCCGCGACCGTGTCGGTGGTGAACGGCGTAAAGTAGATTGCGACCCGTCCGTTGCTCTGATCCACGACATACAGGTTCCCGGCGCTGTCCACCGCAATTCCCCTAGGACCGCACAGCGTCGATGCGGTGGGCGGACCGGCCTGGTTGCAGGAGTTGGAGGTGAAGTCCGGCTGTCCGAACACGATTTCGGCGGGGGCGCCGCTGGTCAGGGCGGACTCATTGGCCCAGCCCAGCACCCGGTTGTTGCTGAAGTCGGAGATATAGACATGGTTCGGAAACACGCTTCGATCGATCGCCACGGCAAAGGGAAGATTGCAGCCGACCGCGTTGGTGGAGGAAAGCCCGGCGTCGGGATTTTTGCTCGTAAAGTTTGTCTGGCAGAGAACCAGGTCCGCGATGGCATCGGAAGGCGGCCCCGGAAGGTCAAACTTGGCGGTGCAGCTCTTGTTCCCGTTCATCAAAACCGAGCCGGTGCCGCATTCCACCGCATCGGGACCGGTCCAACCGATAAAGTACGAGCCGATATCGGCGATGGCCGAGACAGTAGCGATCTGGCCGTAATTGTAGGTGCCGGTCCCATTCACGGTACCGGAGCCGGATCCTGTCGTTGTTATGGTCAACGTGAATGTATCGATAGTGAAATTTGCGGTGCAGCTCTTGTCGGCGTTCATCAAAACGGAGCCGCTGCCGCATTCCGCAGCGTTCGGACCGGTCCATCCGGTAAACGTGGAGCCGGTGTTGGCGGAAGCCGAGACGGTGGCGGTTTGATTATAGTTGTACGTCCCCGCGCCGTTGACGGTGCCGGAGCCGGTGCCCGCCGTGGTCAGCGCGAGCGTGTAAGTATTGAGGGTGAAGTTGGCGGTGCAGCTCTTGTCGGCGTTCATCAAAACGGAACCGCTGCCGCATTCCGCAGCGTTCGGACCGGTCCATCCGGTAAACGTAGAGCCGGTGTTGGCGGTTGCTGAAACCGTCGCGGTCTGGCCGGAGTTATAGGTCCCCGCGCCCGTCGTCGTCCCCGATCCGGTTCCCGCGGCATTGATCGTCAGGGTGTAGGTGTTGAGGGTAAAGGTCGCCGTGCAGCTCTTATCAGAATTGATGGTCACATGACCTGATCCGTCACAGTCTCCCGTCCAGCCCGAAAAGGTGGACCCCGCGTCAGGTGTCGCCGTCAGTGCAACAACCGTCCCGTTATCATAAGTCTTGGTGCAAACTAATCCACAGTTAATTCCCGGAGGACTGCTTGTGACGGTACCGCTCCCTGTGCCAAACCTAGAGACGCTCAAGGTATAGAGGGCCTCGGCATTCAAGCCCGCCAAGGAGAACTCAAAATTTTGTCCGTTGGGAATTGTGTATCCGGGTTCCGGTGCGGTAAATGTGATGTAATCCGCATATTCGTCACTATGAGGCGGCGTCGGGACAGGAAGGGCAAGCACGCCGTTCGTCGAGCCTGGAACTTGACCGGCATCGGCCAGGAAGGCGACCCAGTCCCCATCGACCTCATTTACGGTAAACTTGTAAGCGCCTCTTTCCAGATATCCATTTTCATTAAAGAGGTTTGTGATATTGAGCTCGCTAAGCATGTGCTTTATATAATGCCAATTCCCAGGTCCTCCCGGGTCGTCGGCGTTCAGGAATCTCACGACCAGGAACTCGGGTCTTTCAATCTCATCGATTTCGCCGGTTTTGACACCGAATCCATCGTGATATCCATTATCATCTACCGATTTCCAATACAGGGGCGCCGGAGTATCGACCAACGGATTTAATATCCCATCTTTGGGGTCGGCATCCTTCCAACCTTCAATCCTAATCTTGACGTCGCCCACCGTTTTCTCGCAAGAAGTTTGAGAGTCGCAATCACTGAAGAGCGGGTCCGTAAAATTGATGGAAGCAGCCAGAGCGGGGACGGCTGGCATATAGGCAGCCAAGATCAACAGAAATCCGAACGGCTTACATAATTTTAGTGATTTTCTGAACATGGCACCCCCCCGCTGTTGTTTGAAAAGCATTCTTCTGGATTCGTAATGAAAAATCGTAGCTCCGTAATTAAGTTCAGCAATAATTAATTAAGGTCCAAAAAATGCACAAGCCTTCCCACGCGCGTCAGCACGAAGGAAGGCTTCCGATAGGCTTGCCCGTTATCTTATCGCCAGTCACAACAGAACGGGATTTGCCCATTCATGAGCCCCGGCCCCCCGGCTGGGCTATTGAATCCGATTCAAGTAAAACCTTTATTTAATCGCCGGCCACCCTCCTTTTCAATAACGTCCTGACATTATAAGAACTTGCCTCAGCGGTATAGATTTTAGCTCAAAATTCGGGCAACGGCTATCTGTATGTGCTTTTTTTGACCATTTGTCAACTACACAAAAGTAGGTTTTTTAGGGTATATCGCCAATCTGTATACTCTTTTTGAAAGCATCACTTAAAGCACAAAAGCCTTCTTCCGGGGCTCGGCACGGAAGAAGGCTCGCTAGGTTTTCCCGTTATACTTAACCGCCATGTAGGGGGCATGGACAATATCCTAATAAGAAACCGGGACGATATCGACCCCGGCCAATCACGGGAGGCCCTATTTCCCGTGATAAAGGTATCGATTTCTTATTTAAGTGTTCTTCGAGTGTGTCTATATTTGAAAATCGACTGGAGTATAAACATATCCCGATGATTAATGTCAACTACCCAAAAGTGGTGTTTTGAGGTCCTTGAACCGGAGGGGAGACCGCGGGAATACTTATTGGGCCTTGGGATCGAACAGTCCGATCTGAACCGTTTCTTCCTGGGTGAAGGGAATCGGATATTTTCCGCTGAAGCAGGCGGTGCAGTAGCGGTTGGTCTTGTGCGGCACGGCATCCAGCATCCCCTCCAGGCTGAGATAGGCCAGGCTGTCGGCCGTGATGTAGGCCCGGATCTCCTCGATGCTATGGCTGTAGGCGATCAGCTCCGAGCGGGTCGGCGTGTCGATACCGTAGTAGCAAGGCGAAATGATCGGCGGCGAGCTGATCCGCAGATGGACCTCGCGCGCGCCCGCCTGACGGATCATTTTGATGATCTTCCGGCTGGTCGTTCCCCGGACGATCGAATCGTCCACGACCACGACGCGCTTTCCCTTTAAGACGTCCTGAACGGCGTTCAGCTTGATTTTGACACCGAAGTGACGGATCGCCTGCTCCGGCTCGATGAAGGTCCGGCCGACGTAGTGGTTTCGGATCAATCCGTTTTCGTATCGGAGATTCCCGGCCTCGGCGTAGCCCAGCGCGGCCGGGACGCCCGAATCCGGGACCGGGATTACAATATCGGCCGGAACCGCCGTCTCCCGGGCCAGATGCCGTCCCAAATTTTTCCGTATCTCGTAAACAGGGTGATCGAATACCCGGCTGTCCGGGCGCGAGAAATAAACATATTCGAACACGCAGTGGGCCGGCTCGGTTTTCGGAAAGGGTTTGTAAGAGGTGATCCCGTTTTCATTGATCAGGACCAGCTCGCCCGGTTCGATGTCGCGGAGAAACTCGGCATCGATCAGGTCGAACGCGCAGGTCTCGGAGGCCAGTACCCAGGCGTCCTTCACCCGGCCGAGCGAAAGCGGACGCAGACCGTAGGGATCCCGCGCCCCGATCAGCCCGTGGTCCGTTAGGATCACCAGCGAGAAGGCTCCCTTCACGCGGAGGAGCGCCTCGGTCAGCCGGCCCATCAGGTCCTTCTCCTTGGACTGTGCGATGAGATGGATGATCACTTCGCTGTCGGAGGTGGACTGAAAGATCGCGCCGTAGGCCTCGAGCTCGTCCCTCAGGAAGGCGGCGTTCGTCAGGTTGCCGTTGTGGGCGAGGGCCAGCGTCCCGAGCGCGAAATTGACCATGATCGGCTGGACGTTTTTCAGGCTGTTTTCCCCCGCCGTGGAGTACCGGTTGTGGCCGATGGCCATGGAACCCTTCAGGCGGTCCAGCCGTTCCTTGTTGAAAAGATCCGAGACCAGGCCGATTCCCTTTTCCTGGTAGAAGGCCTTGCCGTCGGAGGATACGATCCCGGTCGCTTCCTGGCCGCGATGCTGCAGGGCATACAGGCCGAGATAGGTCATATTCGCCGCGTCCTTCGAACCGGCGATTCCGAAGACTCCGCATTCTTCGTGAAATTTATCGAACATAAATCAGCGTTCCGTCTGCCCTTCCTGGAAATACGACTCGATTGTCCCTTCCCAGGCCGTTCGCATTTCTTCGAGCGGGAGGTCGATCAAAGGGCGGCTGTCTCCCTCCGCGCGGATTGTCAGGCGTTGTCCCTCAACCCGCCCGATCACGGCCATGGACACCCCGTGCTCCGCGCAGCGCTGCTCGAGTTCCGGAAGGCGGTCTTCGGCCACGGTGACGATGATTCTGGACTGGGATTCTCCGAAGAGATGGGCGTCCCGGCGGATCGGAAGATCCGGAAGAACCACCGTCGCCCCCCACGATGATCCGGAGGCCCTTTCAGACGCCGTTTCCGACATCATGACCGCCTCGGCCAGCGCAATTGCCAGCCCGCCTTCGGAGCAGTCATGGGCTGATTTGATTATACCAGCCTCGATCCCGTCTAAACAACATTTTTGTACCGCCTTCTCGGCGGACAGGTCCAACAACGGCGGGAGACCTCCCTCGCGGGAATGAATCCGGCTGAGGTATTCCGTGCCGCCGAGCTCTTCCTTGGTCTGCCCCAGGAGGACCACCCGGTCGCCTTCGTCCCGGAATCCCGGCCGGACCGTCCGCTCGACCTCTTCGATCAATCCCACCACGCCGACAATCGGCGTGGGATAGATTCCCAGGCCGTTGGTCTCGTTGTAGAAGCTCACGTTACCGCTCACCACCGGAATTTCCAGTTCCCGACAGGCATCCGCGATGCCTTCCACCGACAACGCGAACTGCCACATCACCTCCGGCCGTTCGGGGTTCGCGAAATTTAGGCAATCGGTCAGCCCGATCGGGCGGCCGCCAGCGCAGACGATGTTCCGGGCCGCCTCGCAGACCGCGATAACCCCTCCCCGATATGGATTGAGGACGCCGTAGCGGCTGTTGCCGTCCACGGTCAAGGCCAGCGCCTTCCGGGTTCCCTTGATCCGGACGACGGCCGCTTCAAAACCCGGCCGAATTACCGTGTTGGTGCGAACCATGTGGTCGTACTGACGGTAGACCCACCGTTTGTTCGCGATCGTCGGCGATTGCAGCAATTTCATAAGCACGGCGCCGAAATCCGAGGGCTGTGGAAGCAGCTCCAGGTTGATGCCCTGGAGGGCGTCGAGATACGGCGGGATCTGCATCGGCCGTTCATAGACGGGAGCGTCGTCGGTAAGGGCGCGGATCGGGATATCGGCGACGGTTCGCCCTTCTTCCTTGATGACCAGCCGCCGTGTGTCCGTCACACGTCCGATGGCGGCCGCGTCCAGGTCCCACCTCTCGCAGATGCTGAGGATTTCCTTTTCGAGTCCGGGCTTGGCGACCAGGAGCATCCGTTCCTGGGATTCAGAAAGCATGACCTCATAAGGAGTCATTCCCTCCTCGCGCCGCGGGACGCGGGACAGTTCCAGCTCGATGCCCGTTCCCCCTCTGCTGGCCATTTCGACCGATGAACTGGTGAGTCCGGCCGCGCCCATGTCCTGGATCCCGACGATCAGCTCCCCCTTCATGATCTCCAGACAGGCTTCCAGCAACAATTTCTCGGTGAACGGATCGCCGACCTGGACCGTCGGGCGCCGGTCTTCGATTGATTCATCGAAGCTTTCCGAGGCCATAGTCGCCCCGTGGATTCCGTCGCGACCGGTTTTGGAGCCGATATAGATTACCGTGTTTCCGACGCCCCGGGCCGACGCCCGGAAGATCCGATCCTTGTGGGCGATGCCCAGGCAGAAAACATTGACGAGCGGATTCTGATTATAGATCTCATTGAAGTAGATCTCGCCCCCGACGGTGGGAATTCCCATGCAGTTTCCGTAGCCGGCGATTCCGGAAACCACGCCCTCAAGAAGGTAACGGTTTTTCGGGCTTTCCAGAGGCCCCAATCGAAGGGAATTTAAAAGCGCAACCGGCCGCGCTCCCATGGTGAAGATGTCCCGCAGTATCCCGCCGACGCCGGTCGCGGCGCCCTGGTAGGGTTCGATGTACGAGGGATGGTTGTGACTTTCGATCTTGAATACGGCGACGAGGCCGTCGCCGATGTCCACGGCGCCCGCGTTTTCACCGGGACCCTGTACGACGCGCGTCCCGGTTGTGGGAAGCTTTTTCAGATGGACCTTCGAACTCTTATAGCTGCAGTGCTCGCTCCACATGACCGAGAACAGACCCAACTCAAGCCGATTAGGTTCCCGGCCCAACAGAGAAAGGATTTTTTGATACTCCTCCCGGGTCAAACCATGCTGTTCCACCCCCTCCGGAGGAATGACCCGACCGCTCATGGGCGCCCCACAGTGTGGTATTCCAGAATGGATTGGAATATGGATTTTCCATCGGTGTTGCCGTCGAGGCCCTCGGAGCACCGCTCCGGATGCGGCATCATCCCCAGGACGTTGCCGGCCCGGTTGCAGATGCCGGCGATTCCGTCCAGCGAACCGTTGGGATTGGCCTCATCGGTGATCCGTCCGTCGGCCGAGCAGTAACGAAACACAATCTGGCGATGTTCGACCAGGGCCCGGTGGGTTTCCGGGTCGGCATAGTAATTGCCCTCGGCATGAGCGATCGGGAGCCGGAGCACCCGGCCGGGCGCGATTGATCCCGTGAACGGGGTTTGGGCGTTTTCGAGGCGAACGAAGACGTCTTTGCAGATAAATTTCAGCGAACGGTTTCGAAGCATGGCCCCGGGCAGCAGTCCGGCCTCCAAAAGGATCTGGAACCCGTTGCAGATTCCCAGGACCGGACTCCCGGCCCGGGCGAAATCCCGCACGCTTTTCATCACGGGGGAATATTGGGCGATCGCCCCCGTACGAAGATAGTCGCCATAGGAAAACCCCCCCGGGATCACGAGGGCGTCATAGGCATTGAGGGATGTTTCTTTGTGCCAGATGAAATCGGCCGTTTGGCCGAGGAGGTGCTTGAGGACATGATAGCAGTCATGGTCGCAGTTCGAACCCGGAAAGACCAAAATTCCAAACCGCATGATCGCTCCAGAACCTATTGATGGGGGCTCATGCCGGAAACTGGGGAATCCGGACGCCTCACCCACCCGGCGGCGTCCGTCCCTCGGCGCTCCTCACTCCTCGCGCCCCGAACCCCCCGATGCTCCCACACCCCGCGCTCGGACGGGCCAAGCCCGAACCTCGCTTTCATTGGCCAAGGCGGATCAAGTCTTCCCCTCTCGCTCGCGCGGCGCGCGGGGTGCTTAATCCCCGATTTTCAACAATTCCTTTACGGTTTTGAGCAGTTCATTAGTCTGGATGGGTTTTGGAAGATACGCATTGGCGCCGAGGTTCATTCCTTTTTCTTTATCCGCTTCGGTGCCTTCCGTGCTGACGATGATCACCGGGGTCTGTTGGTGATTGGGGTCTTTTCGCACGATGCTGAGCAGTTTTAGCCCGTCCATGAGGGGCATGTTGATATCGGCCACGATCAGGCTGAATTTGTTTTCCGAAAGCTTCTTGAGGGCTTCCACGCCGTTTCCGGCCTCCACGATTCGGGCGCCGCGGAGTCGCTTCAAGCTGAACGAGATCAACTGGCGCATCGTGGGGGAATCTTCAACCACCAGGAAATTATAGTCGGCCATTCCGCGCTCTCCGTCTTTATTTGCCTTTGCCGCTTAGAAGGTCGATGAAGCCCTGGATCGTCGAGAGCTTCCGTTCCGATACCGAGTAAAGCTTGGAACTGAAGATCGCCGTGGCCGCGTGTCCGGCGAGCATGGAAAACAGTTCGTAGTCGACCCGGTTAAGTTTTTTACTTTTCTGCTCGAGCAATGAAAAAATGGCCAGAATGCCGATAATCCGATCTTTGATCTTCAGCGGGATGCAGACGATCGGATCCAGGTCGTGAGCGGGCTTGAATCCCTCTACGTCGGGCTGGAAATAACTCTCCCCCGTCTTTGCGACGTCGCCGATTACCCCATCTCCAACCTTGATTTTTCGAAAGCGTTTTTCATCCACGCTTTCGGCCACGACCGCAGTCAGTTCGTTCATCACTTCATCGAGAACCAAGATCGCGAAGCGGTCGGCTCCGACCAGGTTGATTACGATCTCCTGAAGGATCCGGAGCACTTCATTGAAATCGAGCGTGGAGTGCAGCTGATAGCTGGCCACATAGAGGTTCGCCAGATTGTTGTTTTCTTCCTCGACCTCGACATATTTTTCCGCGAAATCCTTATTCTCGGCTTCCACTTCCTTAAAACGATCCAAAAGCGCCTGTTTCTCTTCCTTGAGTTGTTTGAGGGTCTCTTGAAGCTCGTTGAGATGACCCTCGCCCTCCATCCCCTTCTTGAGTGTTTTGGCCTCTTCCTCCAGTTGAACGATTTTGTACCGGAGGCGTTCGTTTTCCTTGAGAAGGTCCTGGGTGAACTCTTCCCCTTTCCGGAATATTTCCAGGAATTCCTTTGATTTCTTAAATAATTCCGGTCCCGACTCCGGTTTTTCCATGGGTGCCTCTTTTTAGGTTTTTAATACTATCATGTTTTTTATACCGGAACAAGAGGGTGCATTTTTTCATGACAGACAGAGCCGCGCGATCTCAATTGGGATTTGGTCCAAGGGAAGAACCTTGTCGACCACCCCCAGCCTGATGGCCTCCTTCGGCATTCCGAAAACCACGCAGGTCTCCTCGGCCTCCGCGATCGTCGCCCCGCCCGCTTCCTTGATCCGCTTCATCCCCAGTTTGCCGTCCGATCCCATACCCGTCAGAAGAACACCCAAAATCTTGTCGCCGTAGATCTCCGCGGCCGCGATCATCATCTGGTCCACCGAGGGTGCATATTTATCGGTATCGGACCTGGATTTCAAGCCGATCTGCACGCCGTTCGGGGTGGGATGAAGTTCCATATGGGAGCCCCCCGGGGATATGTATACCCTTCCGGGTTCCAGCCGGTCCGAGACCGCGGCTTCTTTGACGGGAAGAAGGGCGAACTTGGCCAAGCGTTCAGCAAAGTAGAGGGTGAACCCGGGAGGCATATGCTGGGCCACGATCACCGCGGCCGGAAAATTTTTCGGCAGTTTTGTGATGATGGATTGAATGGCCGGCGGACCTCCGGTGGAGGCTCCGATGGCCACCACCTGCACCCTCCCCGTGTCCCGGCCGCCTGCCGGAATCGCAGGCACGGCGGCCTCTACCGCGGCCTTTTTGTGTTTCCGTCCAAGTTTGTCGGATGAAACGGTCGCGGCCGTCTCGACCTTTGAGACAAGTTCCCCCCGAAGGTTCATGATCTCCAGAGACGCGCGCTGGGTCGGTTTGCCGATAAAATCGACGGCCCCCCATTCCAGCGCCTTGAATACGTTGTTGCTTTCCGAGCGGGAGCTGATCACCACGACCGGGATGGGCATATTGGTCATGAGCCAACGCAGAAAGGTGAAGCCGTCCATGGTCGGCATCTCCAGATCCAACGTGATGACATCCGGCTTGACCCGGCTGACGAACCGGATGGCCTCGCTTCCGTTCGGTACCGTGCCGATGACGTCCAAACGAGGGGAACTCTTCAAAATTCCCGTCAGGGTCTGCCGGTAAAACGCCGAGTCATCGACG
Source organism: Nitrospiria bacterium (assembly GCA_035498035.1). Lineage (NCBI taxonomy): Bacteria > Pseudomonadati > Nitrospirota > Nitrospiria > Nitrospiria bacterium. Next base: position 28,543 of record DATKAN010000045.1, on the reverse strand, counting down.
ATCAACACTTTTATTCGATTCATTCGTCTTCGCCTTTTATCCGGAGGTCCCCGAGGTTCGTTCGAGTTTCTGATAGACCATGTCGTGCTTTAAATGCCGAAGCGCAAACGCCGTGGAAATGTTGATCAACGATTCCGAATGGCCCAGGAGCAAATATCCGTTGTCCTTTAATTTCGCGTGAAACAGATTGATCACCTTTCGTTTGGACACCAGATCAAAATAAATGATCACGTTGCGGCAAAAGATAATATCCATGGGATTGATGAACGCGATTTTGTTCGTATCCATCAGGTTGAGATGCAGAAAAATCACATTTCTCTTTACGGCGTCCGTGATACGAAAGGCGCTCTCTTCCTTTGTGAAATACTTCGAGACATACTTCGGATCCGTCGACCGGAACGCGGTGGGTTGATAAAGGCCGCGCCGGGCCGATTGGAGCACCCGCTGGCTGATATCCGTGGCAAAGATCTCGATCGTCCAATCCTTCAACTCTTCTTTTTCCAGGAGCAACATCGATACAGTGTAGGGCTCTTCGCCGGTGGAGCATCCGGCGCTCCAGATTCGGAGCGATCTGGACTTTCCTTTTTTGGCGATCAACTCCGGAAGGATTTCCTCCGAAAAGGATTTAAGCTGCTGATCCTCTCGGAAAAAGTAGGTCTCGTGGATGGTCAGCAGATCGATGACATTGGCCAGCTCTTCGTTCTTCTTGCGGTCATACTTGAGATAAAAATAATAATCCCGGAAGCTGTCGAGATGCAGTTGTTGAACGCTGTGCATCAGACGGTTTTCCACGAAGTATTTCGCCCTCTCATCGAGCACCACCCCGCTTTGTTCATACATCAGGTCTCTAAAAAGGTGAAAGACATCGTCCGGCAGTTCTAAGCTTTTGTTTTCAAGCATCATCGCGTCATCGGGATCAAGGGTTAGGGTTTTGTCGTAAATTGAGCCAAGGCCAATTGTGCGGTATGTTGAACCAAGGGATCCGGATCATGCGTCGCCAGGTTCTCAAGGAACGTTCGGGCCGTTGAATCGCCGAGCCGACCGAGCGATTGGGCGGCCGCCGCCCGGATTCCCCAGTTGGCATGATTCAAAAAGACCCGAATTCGCGGTGCGATGGTTGGATCCCCGATCTCTCCCAGGACGGCAATGGCCGATTTCACCACATCCGGATCCGGGCTCGTCGTCAATTCAAAAATCGGCTCGTTAAACCGCCGATCCCGGAATCGGCCCATCGCTTCCATCGCGGCAATCTGGACCGCCCCCACCCGATCCTTCAACATCCCGAGCAGCAGCGTCCGGACCGCTTCATCTTTCCTATCCCCCAAGGCCCTGGCCAGGGCCACCCGCACCCAAATGCTTTCATCGGTCAGCAGGGGATCAATATGCCTTAGGAAGTCGATTTCCCGGTGGTGGGCCACGGCGGACAACGCGGCCAACCGCACCGTGGAATCCTCATCCGCCAGCGCGAGCACGAGATGGGATACCGCGGCCGAACTCCGGAATTCGTCCAAGGCCTCCACGGCGAATCGGCGGACGACCGGGTCTTCATCTTTAAGACAGAAGGAGATTTTGGGAAGGGCCTCCGCCGCTTTCATCCGGCCGAGCACTTTGATCGCGTTGCATCGAAGCGACGCCTTTTTACTGTTGAGCAAATCCATCAACCGGGAGAGGATGTCCCCGCCCTTGAACAGACTCAGGGCCTGTATCGCGGATTCCTGAACGCTCACGTATTCGTCTTCCAGGAGATCCATGAGGGCTTTTGCCGCCGACCCATCCTGAATCCGGCCCAGACTTTGAGCCGCCGTTTGTCGAACATGTCCATTCGGATCGCTCAGCAGTCGGATCAGCGCATTCACGGATCGTCGGTTGCCCCTGTCTCCAAGCAATCGGGCGATCCCTTCGCGGGTCACCTCGTTGGCCGTGACCAAGGCCTGAAGCAATACATCGCCTATGCTTTGTTTCATCCGGTCCAGGGCTTCCAGGGCTTCCGCACGCAAAGGGCCGTCGATCATTTTCACGATCTGCGCCGCCGCCGTTGAATCCTCCATCCAGCCCAACACGATCACGGCCGCACGCCGAGTCTTTTCATCCGAATGGTCTAAAGTCCCGGACAGGAATAAGGCCGTTTTCGGGTCGTAGTCCGGACGCAGACGTTCGATGATCCCGGCCCGTCGCTCGGCCGGCGCCCGCTCGAAGTGATCCACCAGCGCTTTGAGCGCGGACTCTTTGACCCGCGCGGCACCCTCCCTCAGGCCGTTCACGATCGGGTCCAGCACGGCGGGGTTCGCAAACGTCCCGAGCGCCTCCAGGGCGGCCCGTTCCACCCCTTTGCGTCCGGAGATACGGATCAAGGGATCTACCGCCCGTTCATCGCCCAGGCGCTCCAGCGCCTTCGCCGTCGTGAAGGAGACCAGCGTGTTTTCGGTCTGTAACAAGGGGATCAAGGCCTCCACGGCACGAGTCTCCTTGAATCGGCCCAACGACTCGATGGCGGCCAGCCGCACATTTTCATCGGGGTCTTCCAACAACCTCAACAGGTCCGGAACGGATCCGGCATTGGCGGTCTCGCCCAGAATTTCGATGATCATCTTTTTCACGTCCTTATTGGCCTTTCGCACATGCGTCAACAGCGGGGAAAGGGTGATCGGACCGATGTGATTCAAGGCTTCTTCGGCCGCGTTCCGTTTCCCGACATTGCCCTCTTGGTAGAGCACCTGGATCAATTGCTCCACCAAGGCCTCGTTCGGCTCCAAACCGGAAACCGCCACGACAGCCGTTTTCCGAACCCGCCACTCCGGGTCCCCCATCATGTCGATCAGGTAGGTCGAATACTTCGGATCCTTGGACCGGGCTAGTTTTTCAATCGCATGGAGACGGACTTCCGGATTTTTGTCCTGCAGCTCTTTGAGACTTTGCTGGATCTCTTTCTCCACAACGTGCCTCGGGGTTAGGTTCGTTTTAGCAGGTCGATTTTTCTTTTCCGGATGAATTCGTCGATGGCCTCCCGATAATAATCCGTCGAGGAGGAAATCTCGGCCGGGACCCGGCTTTCATAGAGTTTTTTCCCCTCTTCGATTTCATCCCGCAGCAGTTCGTAAACCGTGCCGTTTCGGATGCCGTCCTCGATCGCCCGCTGATTGTAAAGCGCAATATCCGATATAATGATTCGCGCCAGTCGCTTCGCGGCGTCGTGAGCGGCCTGATTTCCAACCGTCCGAGGCATCGCCTGAGTTTTATTCAAATCCGGCGCCGGCGATGGACCGGGCACGGCCTTGCGCCCTTCCTCCAACATGTCATCCAAAACCTGTTCAATGGACGGGGGCCGTTGCGCGGCGGCGATTTTTGGAGAAGGGTTCCCTGGAGCGGACCGCCCGGAAGCGGAAGGCGAAGATTGAACCGGCGACTCGATCGCCGCGGGTCCGGGTCCGCCGGTCCGGCCCGTTGTATCATTGACGCCCAAGAGGCGTTGAATCTTGGGCAGGAGCTCGTCTTGAATATGGTGTCGCTCGATATAGTCGTCGGCGCCATACAACGATTCCGGCTCCCGTCTATATCGGGTTTTGTCGTGTATCGCGGCCAGCAGGATGACCCGGATATCTTTCAGGTCGTTCCTCTTTTTGATCAGGGTGGCGATCTCGAAGCCGAGAATGTTGGGGAGTCCGACATCCACCAGGACCACGGCGGGTCGCTCCCGTTCCAACAAGGCCATAATGTCCTGACCTCCATGGCCGATCACCAATTGAAACCCGGCCGTCGTCAATACTTCGCCGATCATCTCGTTGCTGGCCTCTCCTTCTACGATCGCCAATACCTTATCCTTGTGAATCGAAGTCGACGGCGTTGAATGCGGACCGTCCGAAATCCGACCCGAATCGGAGACGAGCGTGACCCCCAGAGAGACCGTCAGGACGGCCTGACAAGAGTCGCAGATCATTTGGATGTCTTTCTTCAACGGGATCTGTTCAAGCTGAATGGAATGATGACATTTCGGACAGAGGGCTGCCATTTCAAATCTCCATAAAATGACGTGGACGGATTTAGTAATTCGATCCGTCTTAGAAGGAACTCAACGACCCGTCGGCCACCGCCAGCGTTGCTCGCTCACGGACGTCTGGCACAATGGATATCACAGCTTAAACTTTTCAACCTCGCCGGACAGTTGCGTGCTCTGTTTCAACAGCTCTTCAATCGCCTTTCCCACATTGCCGATCGCCGCCATATTTTGTTCGACGACCGGTTTAATCACACCCAACGCTTTCAATATCTTGGCGCTCTCATTGACTTGTTGCCCGGTGGCCTGCGCGATTTCCTTGACCTGGTTGGCCACCCGCTCGACTAATTCATTGATTTGCCTGTTGCCGATGGATTGTTCTTGGGTGGCGTGTTTCACCTTCGCCGCGATATCCTTCATTTTTTCGATGGCGCCGATCATCAGCTCCGACCCTTTGAATTGTTCATGAGTGGCATGGACAATTTGTTGGACCATCTCGGTAATGTGATGCATGGAATCCCAAACCCGTTTGACCCCGTTGGTTTGTTCATCGGTGGCCTTGGCGATTTCTTGTATTCGCCGGGTCGATTGTTGAGAACTGGACAGAATTTTGTTCAGCGCCTCTCCGGCCTCTCCGGCCAGGTGCACCCCTTCCTCGACGCTCTTGGTCCGGTGATTGATCGCCAGCACGGCGTTCTTGCTTTCATCCTGAAGGGAGCGAATAATATCATGGATTTCTTTCGTCGAAGTGGCCGTCCGATCCGCCAGCTCCTTGATTTCCTGAGCCACGACGGAAAAACTTTTTCCGTGCTCGCCCGCTTGGGCCGCGATGATCGCGGCATTGAGCGCCAAAAGGTTCGTCTGCTCGGCCACTTCCCCGATGACGTTCAGGATTTTTCCAATGCTCTCGGTCCGGGCCTTCAGGTTCACAATCACGTCGTTGACCTGTTGAGAAGATACCTGGATCTTATGGATCCCCTGGATCGTCAACTCCGTCGCCCGGCGGCCCCGTTCGGCGTCCTCCGTCACTTCCTTGGATATCTGGACCGTGTCCATGACGTTCGAGCGGATCTGCTTAATCGAGGAGTCCATCTGAACCATGGAGGAGGCGGTTTCCTCGGCCGCCGCGTTCAGGCTGGATACATTTTCGTCAATCTGTTTGGAAGACGAGGACATCTCCAGGATGGAGGCCGTCGTGTCTTCAACCGTGGAGGATAATACCGCCGCACTCCGAGCGATTTCGTCGATGGAGGAGGACATTTGCAAGATGGCCACGGCGCTCTCCTCCGCGAGGGCGGACAGGGATGCGGCATTCGTCGCGACCTTATTGATGGAAACGTTCACGGCTTCCACGGCCACACCGGTGCTTTCAATGGCGCGGATTTGGACTTCCCCCCCCTCGGTCATCTGACGGGTGCCGGTGAAAACCTGCTGGGAAACGGTCTTCACCTGTTTGGCGATCCGGGAAACCTGTGCCATGATGTGGTGAAGTTTTTCAACAAATCGATTGAACCACCGGGCCATGCCTCCGATTTCATCCTGATAATTGACTTCGATCCGCGCCGTGAGATCCCCTCCGCCTTCGGCGATCTCCTTCACCCGTCCGCCCACGGTATTCACGGGGGCCAAAACGATTCGTTTGATCATCGAACGGAGCAGGTAAACCAGAACGAGAACGGTTCCGACGAATGCGAGGGACAAATTACGCTGACTCTGTTTTAAAGCCGCGTTCACCCCTTCCATCGAGGTGGAAATCATCAAAATGCCGCGGATGGAGTATCCGGTTCCATGGCACAAGGCGCATTTCGGGAAGTTGGGAAGCGGCCTAAGATAGGTCATGACCGGTACCCCGTCGATCTCCTCAAAGTAGGTCGTATCCAGCATCCCTCGTTTAAGCGCCTCTTCCTCTTTCGTTGTTAGGTTTGTATTATTGAGAGATTGTACAATTTTACTAAAGTACTCTTTGAACGCTTTCCGATCGGTTCCGGAGGCCACGTTGCTTTTAAGGTCCGCGTGATCCCGCTCCCATTCCGGTCTATAAAGGGTTGTGACTCGTTGTTTCACGTCATTCAAGGTTTTGAAGTCCATGAAGCCTTCATCCCGGCCGCGACCTTCCCCGACATACGGGGCGTCTCCGCGTACGATCTGTATGCGTTTTATTCCCTCAAGTTTCTTCATGTCCTCCATGAGAAAGCGGACGATATCCGCCCGAAAGGCCATCATGTCGCGGTCCAGGGCTTCATGAATGGTGTCGGCCACCAGTTTGGACTTTAACCGCTCATCTTCAACAAAGCTCTGTCTTTCCTTCGATGAGATGATGAAAAAAATCCCGGAAAAACTGATCACAAGGATAAAAAGAATCAAGGCCAGGATTTTGAATTCGAGTCGGCGGTTGATAAAATGGTATATGGATTTCATCCGTCAAATCTCATTGAGTTGCGCGTGTTCATCATCCGTCATCAGGGAGTCCAAGGATAAGAGGAAGACCAGCCGGTCGTTAATTTTACAGACTCCCTGGAGGTATTTTGAACCGCCCCCGTCCATGATATTTTGAGATGATTGAATCTGCCGCTCGTCGATTTTTACAACCTGTTTGACCTCATCGACCACGATGCCGATCATTTTATTTTTGAAACGGACAATCAAGATATGATTCCGCCGCACGGTGTCTTTCGACGGCAAACGGAGTCGTTTTTTGAGGTCCAGCACCGGAATGACCGTTCCGCGCAGGTCGACCACCCCTTCGATAAATCCGGGTGTTTGGGGCAATGGCGTGGCCGGTCTATAATAAATAATTTCGATAATCTTTGAGATGTCGACGGCGTACTCTCGGTCATCGATCTGAAAAGTGACGACCCGAAGTTCGATCGTTTTGTCCTTGCTGTCCGCCTGCGGCATCGATGCCATTTAGGATTTAACCTTAAATCGTCCGATGGATTGGTTAAGGTGCTCCGCCTGTAGGGCCAGTTCCTCAACGAGTTTATTCATTTCCATGACCACGGTGAGACTCTGCCTCGATAGGTTCCGGCCGTCTTCGACCGATCGCATGATCACATCGCTGCCCCGCTTCTGCTCGTTGATGGCCCGGGCGATCTGTTGAACGCGTTCCGTGACGTTTTCCACGGCCTCCGTGATCTGACGGCTTCCCTTGGCCTGTTCTTCCGTGGACATTTTCACCTGACGGGTCATGTCCCTCATTTTCTCAGACGCCTGCATGATTTGCTGGCTGCCCCGACTCTGTTCTTGCGTGGCTTTGGAAATCTGTTGCACCATGGTGTTGATCCGCTGAATGGATTCCGTGACCTGCCGAACCCCTCGTGTCTGTTCCATGGTCGCGCGCTCGATCTCACGGGCCATGCCGGTCGACTTGGTGGCGATTTCGAGGATTTTCTTGAGGGCCTCGCCGGCTTCCAGGGAGAGGCTGACCCCTTCCTCGACGTTCTTGGCGCCTTCCCGGACGGAGTCGACGGCGTCCTTGGCCTCAACCTGAACGTTGGAGATCAATTGCGCGATTTCTTTGGTGGAGGTGCCGGTCCGGTCCGCCAGGTTTTTAATCTCATCGGCTACGACGGCGAATCCTTTCCCCTGCTCGCCGGCCTGGGCCGCCAGGATCGCGGCGTTGAGCGCCAATAGATTCGTCTGTTTTGTGACCTCGTCGATCACGGTCAGGATGCGGCCGATTTGTTCCGAACGCTCACCCAAACGGTTGATGACATCGGCCGATTTAACGACCGTCTCTTGTATTTTGTTCATGCTGGTGATGGTTTTCTCAATGGACCGTACTCCAAGTTCCTGCGCGTCCTTTCTAACCTGTTCCGAAAAGGTGGCGGATTCCTTGGCGTGGTTTTCGACCTCCCGCAGCGAACCGTTGATTTGATTAATGGTGGACGCCGTTTCCTCCGCCGCGGACGAAAGAATGGCCACGTTATCCGCCACCTGTTTGAGCGACGCGGACATTTCAATGATGGACGACGACGTGTCATCGACGGCGGCGGCCAGTCCTCCGGCATTGTTCGCCACTTCGCCGACCGAGGAACTCATTTCCAGGATGGAGGAGGACGTCTCTTCGGCAGAGGAAGACAGAATATCGACACTTTCGGCAATCTGCTTGATGGAAGCGTTCATTTCCTCGATAGAGGCGGCCGCGTTTTCGGAGGAACTCGCCTGTGTTTGGGACCCTTCATGCATCTGTTTGCTGCTGCCCTTAATCTGTCCGGAAATCTGGGCCACATTGTACGCGACTTCCTTGATTTGCTTGATCATCTGACTGAGATTCCCGGACATTCTGTCGAACGTTTCTCCCAAAACCCCCACCTCGTCCTGCGAGTCGACATGAATCGTTTCCGTGAAGTCGCCGTCCGCGATCTTGACGGCGGCCGTGGCCATCTGCTCGATCGGTTTGATGATCCATCGAATAAAGAACGCCGATACCGTGATCCCCAGGGCGACCACCAGGACCGTTATGAGAACACCCACCGTTAAAAGGGATGTGATTCTTTCATGCAACCATCCGACCGAGAGACCTACGCGCACAACCCCGATAAGTTCCCCCGAAGCCGTACTGCTTTTTCCGGATTCTCCCCCTTGGTCTTGATTGATGACGATCGGAGCCGCGGCATCGTAGGTTTCCTCTTTGTTTTCCGCGTAGGTATCTTGAACAAGGGGTTCCCTCGTCTCCAAGGCCTTTTTGGAAATTTCATCGGTCAACACTTGGCCGACTTGGCTGGAAACGGTGTGAGCCAAAATTTTCCCTTTGGAATTAAGGATCATCACATAGCTCACATCGGATCCGGATTCGATTCCCTTCACGAATCTTTCCAAAATGGTGGTATCCTCGATCGAAACCCCGTATGTGCTGTTGTAAGCGAGATTTTTGGCCAGATCGATCCCGCGGCGTTTCAGTTCGTCTTCGAGAGAAGTCTTGGTCCGATTGATGAAAAATAATCCAAGACTGGCTCCGGATACTATGAGGAGCAAACTGATTAACGCTATGAATTTAAAGCGCAGGCTGTATTTCCCGGCCTTCATTTTCGACATCTGTCCCATCGTTCCCTCCAGCCGTTCTGCTTATTGAAGCGCGCGTCACCGCCGTGACCTCCTGTTTCTCCTTGAAAGACTGCATTCTCGAAAATACGCAAGCCGTTTTACAGCGTCACCGCTTTGATCAGATCCAGCAGGATGATGAGTCGTCCGTTGACCAGGGTCACCCCCTTCAGGTGTCCGGCGGTCGTCCCGTCGACCGTTGCCGGAGGCGGTTCGATATTCTGCCCCTTTACCTTCACGACTTCGGTCACCCGATCCGCGATGATGCCGATCAGGCCTTTTCTCATTTCTACGACAAGGACACGTGTATTCCGAGTCGGTGGGGATTCCGTCAATCCAAGACGGGTCCGTAAATCGTAAATCGGTATAATGGTTCCCCGGAGGGAAATGATCCCCTTGATAAAGGACGGTCTCCTTGGAACATGGGTGATATCCAACGACCGGATGATCTCCTTTATCGTGAGAATATCGATGGCATACTCTTCATCGGCCAGTTGGAACGCCAACAATTCCAGGACCCCTTCCCCTTTGTCCGTCGGGTTCCCCGACGCCTCCATAGTCCCCCGGCCATTCTCCTCCCCCGTGGGAGAGACCGGGGGCTCTGACGGAATCGTTTCCGACGGCCCAGCGACCGTTTCTTGTGAGGTTCCAGCCACGGGTACTTCCTTTGGCAAAACCGTCGTCCGGTCGGGGTTCATAGAAGCGCGATCCGCCTCATCGGCCGAAATTCGAGAACCCCCCTCCAATGTTGCGAGCGGAAGATCTGGGCGGCGTCCGGGCTTATCGGCCTTCCGCCTCGGCTTGGTTCCTTTTGACCGGGTGGCGTATTTTCTCATGTTAATCGTTGATTCCCAGGGAAATGATTCGATTACGCCCATCGGCCTTGGCCTTGTACAGAGCCTTATCGGCTTGTTCCAAAATTCCTTCGGTTTCGGTGTCATCGCCGGGCATGACCGTAGCCAAACCCATGCTTACGGTAACGCGAATCGGCCGGTGGGTGGCCGACGGGCAAAAGGAATGAAATTCGATGGCCTGACGGATCCGGCCAGCCAGTTCCAGCGCGCCCTGCGGATCTTTTTGCTGGGGGAGCACGAGAGTGAATTCATCGCCTCCGTAGCGGGCCGCGAAATCGTAACGGCGTATCATTTCTCCAAGCAACATTCCTAATTCTTTTAATACCCGGTCCCCCCCAAGATGTCCGTGCGTATCATTGATCTTCTTAAAGTGATCCACATCCATCATGATGCAGGACAACATGAAGCCGAATCGTCTACTCCGGTTCTCTTCCCGTCGCAAGAACTCGATCATATATTTTTTATTGTATAAGCCGGTGAGTTCATCGACGATCGAGAGGCGCTCGAGCTGTAATATCCGGGTCTTCAACTTGTCCTGAAGCCCCTTCAATCGGAGCATGGTGGCTACGCGCACGTTCAATTCGACGGGATGAACCGGTTTCACCAGAAAATCCCATGCCCCCGATTCCAATCCCTTCACCCGGTCTTCCAATTCGGAACGCACGGTGAGCAAAATGATCGGGATGTCGTGTAAGCGTTCGTCCTTGCGGACCGTTTCGACCAATTTAAATCCATCCATTTCGGGCATGATGATATCGGTAAGAATGAGGTCGACCCTTTTATCCGAAAGGACTCGTAGGGCTTGCAGGCCGTTTCCGGCCTCAAAAAAAGTCTCGAAAGATTCGTCCTTGAGGAGCGTACGGATGATCCCTCGACGCGTTTCCTTTGAATCGTCCACAATCAGAATATTCATTCCCATCGGGATGAAATCCTTTAACCGGACAAAGATGATCGGGTCAACGAAAACTGGACCCTAAATGTGATCCCACTAACTTTCCTGAAAGAGATGCGGATATTCTTTCCTGACTTTTTCCAAAGCGCGGCTGACCAGGAAACCTTCATCCGTTAACAGCTTGACCTGTTTCAGGATCTCGATGTCCTGCGCATTGAATCGTTTAAAAAACTTTAAACCGTGTTGTTCCAACCGTGGAGCCACGATGCCGATCAAGATCCAATATTCCAACTGTCTGGAGGATATACCGACCTGGCGGCAGACATCGGTGGTACCAAAGGCATCCGCATTAAGTCTGGACATCGTCATAATTCCTCACACACTTGTAAAGTTTAGCACATCATACAGAATTGTGGGATTGGAGCCGATTAACACCTAACACATTGTAATGCTGATAGAAGATATGCGATGGGGGTCTACGACTAACGAACAGGAATGGTGATAAGGATTTTAAGATCGGCTTTTGCGGCCGTGGTTTCATCCAACCAGACGTAACCAATCGCACCGTCCGTGTCTTGGACGGCCGAGATCACGTCGGCGGAATTATTTTTTGGCATGGGCGGAATGCCGCCTTCCCGGAATAATCGATTATTCCAGTACGTCACGTACTCATCTCCCGAGAAATTCATGACCTTGTTTAAAAAATTACCCCGGATGGGTTGGGTATCACGCTGATCAATGGGCTTGATTCGGACGCCTCGAATGAGTTGTCTTTCGCCCCGATAGATTTCCTTGACCTCCTCGAGAGTCAGGGCGTCCGAAGGGAATGATTTGCCCGAAATCACGGCGATCTCTTTGAGATCCGCCGCCGCACCGGACCCGACCATGCCGAGGACATAAAGGGCGAGCAGTAGGGCCACCCCCCCCCATTTGGCCATAAGGCTGGAACCAGATTTTCTAACATTTACCCGGTTGTTTATCGTTCCGTTATCCAATTTGGTAGTCCCTTCGTTTAAATTTAAAATGCGAAGGCCCATTGGACTGCGGCCTCATTATAGTTGTTTGTGGGTGTGTTGATAAATTGAATTTCGGCCTTGATCGAACTGCTGGGAATCAGATTAAAACGAATGCCGGCAATAGTTTTGCTAATGTTCTGGGTGCCCAGGGCAACAAAATACGGATCATTGGCGAGAACCGTTGTACGCTCAAACCGGCTATACGGAATAAATCGGTTTATCCTTAACCCAAGCTGGGCATACCAAACATAGTCCAAATAGCTTTTACCATGGTAATTGGAGTCACGGAACTGATATCCCTCTGACAGGAATTCGATGTTATGCGCAAGATAGGTAAGGTTTGCGCCGTAAATTTGCTGGAAGACAACATCGGTCGTCGTTCCATCGGGCGAAACGATCGTCACCGGCGTGAGCCCGTCCGCTTGATAAAATCGAAGCTGCTGAATATTTCCGGAGACCCCTACCCCGAGGCCACGAATCCCTCCCGGCATATACCGGAACATAAAGGACCCCGCCTTGTTTTTGCTGTCGTCGCCCGTGCTGTTGGGGGACAGGGAGCCGCCGGATGTGGTCAAGGGATCAACATTTTGTACACGGGGACCGTTGCCCCCCATGAGGTCGTATTCAATTTCCCCAATACGGGTAACGAGGTGACCTCCCACCGCCAACCCGACAATATGCGTCGGAACAATGCCGCCGTCATCCTCAAATTTAACAAAGTCGGGCCTGTCAACGGTCGTGTAAAGCTGTTTCCCATGATGGTATGTCATGTTCCAATAACTGAGAACGTTATGAAAACGTCCGGCCTGAACTTTAAAGGCATCGTTAAAAAGATAGCCGATCTGGAGTCGCTCCACATCCACGCTGCCTTCATTCGTGTTCGGGTCGGAATCAAAATTAAACTCGGTCAAGAAGTCCACGCGATCCGAGAGGTTGGCCCGCATAAAAAGATCCAGCTCGCCCAACGCAACCGTGCCGTTGGTGTTGGGATCCGCGGCGTTTGCAGGCTGTTTGTGCCAATCGTATGTATAGGTGACGTCCGAGAAGCCTTGAAGTTCGAGTCCAAAGACGATGGAGGGAAGCGTAAGAGAATTGGTGATAAGCAGGGTGAAGATGAGAATTTTTTTTCGGAATATCCCGAGACGACCCTGTTCTTTTCCCAATTCGATACTCCTTCTTTTAATTTTGTTAATTTTTTGTGATTAATATTTTAAATGATCATTGGCAACTATTTTTCAATTTAGCAGTCTTTTTTATTTTGTCAAGAAACGGGAGGAATTAATTCAATCGGCTGGGCAGACTGTTAATGATTGGCGATCAAGGATGTGGGGTTAAATTACGGCGGGTTGTCCAGTCTTTTCCTTGGCTTCAGGGGTGTTCTTCTTTTCACCGAATTGGGTTTTTGTGGCCTCTTCTATCAAGGCGGCGACATCGAGGACTAAGATCGTCTTCCGGTTTCCCAGTTCGGTCGCCCCGGCGATTCCCGGTGTTTCGCGGAGAAATTCACCCAGGGATTTAATGACGATTTCCTGTTGACCCTCGATGGCGTCCACAACGAGGCCGATGCGTTTTTCGGCCAGTCCGACCACAATGACGTAGAGACGATCTTCTCCGAATTCCGTTGCAGGGAGATGAAAGGCATCCCGAATTCTGAGGAGAGCCAGGGTTTGATCACGGAGTTGGGTGACCTCGCGTTTTTCGACGGTTCGGATGTCGGCGGATTGAATCATCAGGCTCTCGGACACCGAATTGAGCGGAATGGCGTAAATCTCGGTCCCGACCCGGACGACGAGGGCCTTGATAATCACCAGCGTGATCGGGAGAGTGATTGAAAATTTGGTTCCTTTCCCCATTTCGGTTTCGACATCCACCAGTCCGCTTAGCTTGCTGATATTTTTGGCCACCACATCCAGTCCCACCCCGCGTCCGGAGACCTCCGTGACCTCCTCCGCCGTGCTGAAACCGGGGGCGAACAAGACATTGATCAGTTCACGCTGGTCATATTCCTTGTTTTTATCCAGGAGGCCGCGTTCAAGCCCTTTTTTATAGACCTTGGCGAGATCAACTCCCACCCCGTCGTCTTCAACTTCAATGACCACGTTATTTCCTTTTTGAATCGCCCTCAGATTGATTATCCCGATTTCGGGTTTTCCCGCCTTCACGCGATCTTCCTTCAATTCGATCCCATGATCCAGGGAATTTCGAATCAGATGCATCAAGGGGTCCGCAATTTCCTCGATCATGGATTTATCCAGCTTCGTTTCTTCTCCAGTAATCTGGAGATCGATCTCCTTTCCCAGCTCGCGCGAGAGTTTCCGGACGACCCGAACCAAGCGGTCAAATACCTGGCCGATCGGGATCATCCGGATTTCGACCAAACCCTCTTGCAGGTCTCCGACACGACGATCCAGGGCCTGATACGCTTTTTGGAGTTCGACCCCTGTTGTGGTAAAGCCGTGGTTCTGAAGCATCTCTTTGCTGATCTGTCCGATCACCGCTTTGTTGAGAACCAATTCACCCACGACATTCAACAAGGTATCCAGTTTGGCGATGTCGACACGAACGGTGGGCGTGATGCTCCGAATCGACTCCTTATCCTCTTCCGGGACCGTGGGTGCCAGGGTTTCATTGGAGCGTTCCCTTTCCGACTTTAAATTGACCTGGCGGATCTCAAGTTGTTCCTGAGAGCATTGAGATTGAAGAGTATTTAGATCCATCTTCGTGCCGATGATCAGTTTAAAGACGATGCCCGCTTCAGGAGACATGCCGGGGCTGGGTAATGTGGTGATGATTTCGCCGAAGGATTGCACTTTCGTATTTAATTTGGCCAGGTCTTTGTCGAAGGTTTCCAACGGAAACCGCACGGTGAACTCAAAGAGGTTTAGTTTCAGGCGGATGTTTTCGTTCAGACGATGGGTTTCATATTCCGTAAGCACTTTCAGCAGGGTCGAGTCGATCCCCACCGTTCCCGCCGGAGATGGAGATATCGGCCCTCCCGACACGACTTGCCGAATTTGTTGAAGCATGGGCATTATATCCGCTTCCTCGCCTTTTCCTGCGTTTGCGGATTCGATTAATCCCCGGAGCAGCTCCATCCCTTTAAAAAGGGTATCCATGACCGCCGGGGTCAAGAGGAGTTTTCCCATTCGTAGGCTGTCCAGCATGTCCTCCAGATGATGGCTGATTTCAGAGACCTTTTTCAATCCAACCATGCCGGACATGCCCTTCAAGGTGTGAGCCGCCCGAAATATCGCATTTAAGATATCCGGCCTCACGGCTGTCTTATCTTCGGTGTTTTCCATCGCGAGGAGATTCTGGTTGAGTCCCTCGATGATTTCTTCGGCCTCCGCGACGAATTCTTTCAATGGGTTTTCCGGCTTAGCCATATGTCCCTTCCTTTGAAGGCGTTATCCGTGGGTAACTTTCTTGACGATCGTCTTAAGTTTTTCCGGATCAAAGGGCTTGGTGATGTACTCCGCCGCACCAAGGGCTATCCCTTTTTTCCGGTCTTCATCCCCCTGTTCCGTCGTGACAATAATCATCGGGATATCTTTATAGGCCGAATTATTCTTAACAAAATTGATGATTTCAAGTCCGTTTATATCCGGCATATTAATATCCGTGATGATCAGGTCAAATTGGTGGGCGGGAAGCGCTTTGAGTGCTTCAAATCCGTTGCCGGCCTCTACGGTTTCATATCCCGACAACTCTTCAACGGTGGAGGAGATCAACGACCGCATGGCCGCAGAGTCTTCGACCACAAGGACTTTTTTAGGCATCGGGCAACCCTCTTTCCGTTACGGAATCCCCGTCTCTTATTTACGGCCTTGACGATTGTGTGTCATGCAGCTTCCTCTCGAGCAAGGCCTTGCCAAACGCAAAACCGGTTACCTTGATAAATGCTTCCAAACCCTCGGTATCCCCGATCTTTTCCTTGGTGGGAATATTATCCCCGTAGAGGAGCGCGATGACACGCCCCTCGCAAATCAATGGGGCCACGAAGATTTCCGCCGGCCATTCTTTTCCGAGCTGGTCCACAAAATACTGATGCCATTTGGACTGCGGCAGCTGGCTTTTATAGATGGCCTTTTTCTCGACCACCTCCCTGAATACGGAGGAATCCGATAGCGGGATGGAAATCGAGCGGACCCGCTCTTGCGGCGAGCCTTCCGGAAGAACGAGTCCAAATTGCCCGAGTCCTACGATGTCATCCTTCCGGACCAGAAGAATGACAGCCCGGTTCATAATCTCGCTCGCAAATCGTAACACGAGGAGCGTGATTTCGCTGCTGGTGGACGGGCCGGAAAGTTCGGCAATCATCGAGGTTAAAAGCGTGAGATCTTTCCGGTGTACTGCTGTCCCCCCCGAAAGGCCCGATGGCGGGGAAACGGGTCCGGCCGAAGGACCTCCTTTGGGAGAGGTCGAGGCAGGGGCCTTTGCGGGGGGCGTCGAATCGACCGGATGGCGGGACGGGACCGTCTCGGAAGATCGAAACGGCGGAGCCGCCTGGGTCATTTCGAGTTCCTCGGGCACCTTTGGTGAGGGAGCGGCCGGAACCGGTTTGGGGAGAACGGGTTCCGCGGTTGTTTTCTGTTCCTCGTCCTGTAGTCGGGCGCCTTCCAGAAGCAGAAACTCGGTGTTTAAACCCTGGCGGAGAATGACCTCTTCCTCCGTCGCGGGTCCAAGCTCAAAATGGAATGATCCGGTATTCCACCCCAACAGATCCTTCACGATGAGAATGATGTGCTCACGGATTTCCCGTTCAAGCGCCTCTTGATTGAGGGCCCCCATTTCCACCAGAAGGGTTCCGATGGGTTTCATGGACCCCCGACCCTTCTGAACCCGCAACGCATATTCAAGGTCGTCGTTTGTGACGATGCCCTTTTTTACGAGCGTGTAACCCAGACGGCTTCGGGTATCTGATGTGGCGTAGATGACCTGGCCCTGATTAAAAACCAGTCTTCCCGTCCCCTCCTTGCGGATCAGTGTCAGCACACCGGATCGCTTACTTAGGCTGATGATCTGAAAGATGTCGCTCAATCCCAGATCTTCTAAACGTCCTTCTAGGCTCATGCCGATTTATTCCTCAATGTCAAATCGGAAGTCTTCGATGACGGTATTGGTCAGCAACTTCTGACACATTTCGGCCACCTGCCGTTTGGCGTCCTCAAGGGGCATGGGCGACAGCTCCATTTCAATATACTTTCCCAGACGGACATCTTTAATCGCCGTATATCCCAGGTGATGAAGCGACTGTTGAACCGCTTTGCCTTGAGGATCCAAGATGCCGTTCTTGAGCGTGACGTAAACTCTGGCCTTCATGAAACAATGCGGCGTATCTCCCCGCCGCTCCCTCTGCCCCCTTTTCTCCCCACCTTCAAGAAAACACCCTTTTATAGATGAGATCGATATGACGCAGGTAGTAGTCCGGTTCAAAACAATCATCGATCTCCTGGGCTTTCAAATACTTTCGGATAAACGGGTCCGTCTTAATCATATCCATAAAGCGCCCTTTTCCTTTCCAGGCAGCCATGGCCAGCCGCTGGACCGCTTCATAGGCCTCTTCCCGCTGAGCGCCGCGCTTCGCCAGTTCCAAGAGAATTCGCTGAGAATAGACCAGGCCACCGCTGCGATCCAGGTTGGCCTTCATATTTTCAGGATACACCAACAGTGTATCAATAAGGTCCGTTAAACGAGTTAATAAATAATCGACCAGGATGGTGCTGTCCGGAATAATGACACGTTCGACCGAAGAATGACTGATATCCCGTTCGTGCCATAACGCCACATTTTCCATCGCGGCCTGGGCGTTAGACCGGACGATCCGCGCCAAACCGGACAGATTTTCGGCCCCGATCGGGTTTCGTTTGTGAGGCATGGCCGAAGAACCCTTTTGCCCTTCCGCGAAAAATTCTTCAACCTCCAAAACCTCCGTCCGTTGGAGATGTCGAATCTCGGTTGCAAATTTATCCACACTGCTGGCCACGAGGGCCAGGGTGGTCAGATAATGGGCGTGCCGATCCCGTTGAATGATTTGATTAGATATGGGAGCCGGTATTAACCCGCATTGCCGGCAAACAAACTCTTCAACCGACGGGTCCAGGTGAGCGTAGGTCCCCATCGCGCCGGATAATTTTCCATATCGGGTCATTTCCTTTGCCTGTCGCATGCGTTCCAGGTGCCGCAGGACCTCGGTATACCATAGCGCGAGTTTCAACCCAAAAGTGATCGGTTCCCCGTGCACGCCATGGGACCGACCCACCATCACGGTCTCTTTAAATTCCATCGCCCGACGTCTGAGGACATCCCGCAAATGTTCCAGGTCCTGAATAATCAGGTCTGCGGCTTCCTGCATCAATATGGCCAGTGAAGTGTCCAGGATATCCGATGACGTCAGACCGAGATGAATATAGCGCGCTTCCGGACCCACTTGCTCGGCCAGCATGGTAAGAAAGGCGATCACGTCGTGTTTGACAACCCGCTCAATTTCCTCCATCCGTTTCGGGTCGACTTGGGCCTTCTGGCGAAGGACCGAGACGATTTCCTTTGGAATATCCCCGCGCTGGGCCAAGCCCTCGCAGGCCAACAGTTCGATCCGGAGCCACGTTTCCAGCTTGTGCCGGGGTTCCCATATCGCTTTCATCTTGGGCAATGTATATCGATCGATCATGCGTTCCCCGTCAGGTCCAACACGCGTTGACGAATGCGTTGAGCTTTCTCCTCCTCCGGAACGAGGAGGGATAAATCCATGGGACCCCCCGGACCGGGGCGTAAACTATTGAGAATCACCTCAACGGTCTTGGCGTCTTCCGGGGCTCGGCCGGTCTGGCCGAACAGCTCGACGGCGCAGTCTTTTATATGAAGTTGAGAGAGGGTACGCCCGACATGGGAATAGATATCTTGAAGAATGATCGGCGTCAATTCTTCTCTCTTTCCCAATCCGATGATGAGGATCTTGTGCGCTTGAAGTTTTCGTTGCGTGGCCAATAATGTCGTTTCCTTTAAATCTCCGCAAATCCGATTGCGGAGAATCAGCCGGGAGAGGATCCCATTATAAATCCAGTCCAGTTCGGCGGCCAGACCGGTTAAGGGACGGTCGTCTCGGAAGAACCCGGCTACGAGCACCTCGGCGTGGATCTTCGTAACCTTCTGGGCAAGAACCTTGATCGACGACATGGTTGTTATTCGCGGGCGACTTCAGGCCCCTTTTTTCGCGAGGGATTCCTCCTTGATGATGTGATCCAATATACCATTCACGAAAGCACCCGATTCCTCGTCCGAGTATCGTTTGGCTATCTCGATGGCTTCGTTGATCGTCACCTTGGCCGGAACATCCGAGAGCATTAAAAGTTCAAAGATGGCGCATCGGAGAATATTCCGATCGATAATGGACATTCGGTTTAGGGTCCAATGCTGAGCGTGCTTTTGTATTAATCGATCGATATCCGTCTGGTGCTTGAGAACGCCGTCCACCAGAGAGTCCGCGAAGATTCGGATCTCCATCGGCGCCGGATGAAGTTCCCAGAATTGATTTCGCCAATTCGGCCCGTCTTTGTTCACATCCAGCAGAAAAAGCATCTGGAGCGCCAGCTCTCTTGATTTCCTTCGATGACCCATACGATTCTCAAAGAACTATTCAAAGGAGCTCGCGTCGCCCCCTCCATGGGCAGGGCCACCGGACCCTCCCCCGTCTCGCTCGCGTGGCTCGCTGGGAGCCCCCAGGGGAAGCGGAGGCTTGTCCCGGCAGAATTTATCTACTTCAGTTCCTGCAGGAGTTCAACCATTTCAAGCGCCGTTTTTGCCGCGTCCCCGCCCCGGTCGAACCGTTTTGGATCGGCCCGCTGCAGGGCCTGCTTTTCCGTCTCTGTTGTCAATACACCGAAACTGATCGGGATGCCCGTTTCCAGCATGACGCGCTGCAATCCCTGACTCACGGCCTGGCTGATATATTCAAAATGGGCGGTCTCTCCCCGGATAACCGCACCCAGACAGATCACGGCATGGAATGCATGCGACTGGGCCAGTCGTTTCGCCGTCAACGGGATCTCAAAGGCGCCCGGGACTTCGGCAATCTCGATGTCCTCTTCCTTGACGCCGTGCTTGCGCAAACTTGTCAGAGCGCCTTCCAAAAGCTTTGAGGTCACCTCGTGGTTAAACTTGCTGATGACGATTCCGAAACGATGACGGCCTCCCCTGAGTCGACCCCCATGAACTTTGACCATGATCCGACCCGATCGCCGAAATCGCGTGTGTCACACCTTGTCCAAAAGATGGCCCAGTTTCTGTTTCTTGGTCCTCAGATATCGCACGTTGAGATCATGCGGCGCCATCTCGATGGGCACCCGTTCGACGACGTTGAGGCCGTATCCATCGACCCCGACAATTTTCCGGGGATTGTTTGTTATGAGACGTATTTTTCTCAGTCCAAGGTTCACGAGGATTTGTGCGCCGATTCCGTAGTCTCGAAGGTCTGGTTTAAACCCGAGCTCCAGATTGGCCTGAACCGTGTCCATCCCCTGATCCTGCAAACCGTAAGCCTTGATCTTGTTCAGGAGGCCGATCCCGCGTCCTTCCTGATTGAGGTACAGAAGCACCCCCCGTCCGGCCTGTTCAATCATTTCAAGCGCTCGATGGAGCTGCTCGCCGCAGTCACAGCGATTAGAAGCGAAGACATCTCCGGTCAGGCAGCCGGAGTGAACACGAACCAGCACCGGCTCTTCCGCATCGATCTTCCCTTTGATCAGGGCAATATGGATGCCTTGGTCGATTTCGTTTTCGTAAGCAATGAGTTTGAACTCGCCATACTGGGATGGAAGCCTGGCCTCGCTCACCCGGCGTACGAGGGATTCCCGTTGCATCCTGTATTGGATAAGATCCTTGATCGTGATAATCTTGAGTTTGTATTGTTGGGCAAACTCCATGAGTTGCGGAACGCGGGACATGGTACCGTCCTCGTTCATAATCTCACAAAGCACCCCGGCGGGATAAAGACCGGCCAATCGTGCCAAGTCGACAGAGCCTTCCGTCTGTCCCGCGCGTTTTAGGACCCCCCCCTTTTGGGCTTTAAGCGGGAAGATATGGCCCGGTCGGGCCAGGTCTGAAGGCCTCGTTTTGGGGGCGATCGCGGCCAGGATAGTTTTCGAACGGTCCGACGCGGAGATTCCCGTCGTGACCCCCTCCCTCGCGTCGATCGATACCGTGAAGGCCGTCCCGAAAGTTGCGGTGTTCTCGGAGACCATCGGGGGGAGTTGAAGCTCATCCGCCCGCTCCGGGGTGAGGGTTAGGCAGATTAAACCGCGGCCGTATTTGGCCATGAAATTGATCGATTCCGGGCTGACCGTTTCTGCGGCCATGACAAGATCGCCTTCATTTTCACGGTCCTCGTCGTCCACGAGGATCACCATTCGACCCTGTTTTATGTCCTGAACAGCCTCGTCAATGGAATGAAATTTGAAATCGGCACCCATTTTTCGTTCCGCCATCGAAAACGATTTACTCCCGCTGTGGAATTTTTTTTCTAATCGTTTATAACTATATAAGATAAAAGGTGTTTTGTCAAACAAAAAATCCCCTGAAAAGGTTTCCCTTCCAGGGGATTTTTTTGTTTTCCGGTGATGGTGGAATGTCGAAACGGCCCTCTTCGGTCCCGACCGCGTTAAACGTCGTAGTAGAGAAAGAACTCGTACGGATGGGGTCTTAATCTCATCGGATCGACTTCCTTTTCCCGCTTGTATTGAATCCAGGTTTCAACAACGTCGTTTGAAAAAACGCCGCCCTTCAAGAGGAAGGCATGATCCTTTTCGAGATTGTCCAGGGCATCATCCAGGCTGCCCGGCATGGTCGGGATTTTCGCCGCTTCATCGGGCTCCAAGTCATAGAGGTCTTTATCCATCGGGAGGCCCGGATCGATCTTATTTTCGATACCGTCGATGCCGGCCATCAACATGACGGCAAAGCTCAGGTAGGGGTTGCAGGCCGGATCCGGGAAGCGGACCTCGATCCGTTTGGCCTTCGGATTCGCGGAATACATCGGTATCCGGACGGAAGCCGATCGGTTCCGACTGGAATACGCCAGAAATACCGGGGCCTCGAATCCCGGCGTGAGCCGCTTGTAGGAGTTCGTCGTCGGATTGGTAAAGGCCGCGATCGCCGGGGCATGTTTTAGAATACCGCCGATGTAATGCAGGCAGGTTTTGCTGAGCCCGGCATACTCCTTTCCGGCGAAGAGAGGTTTTCCATCCTTCCAAATGGATTGGTGCGTATGCATTCCCGTACCGTTGTCGCCGAAGAGCGGTTTGGGCATGAAGGTCACCGTCTTTCCGTGCCGCTTGGCGACATTCTTCACAATGTATTTGTAGAGCATCATCTTGTCGGCCATGCGGACCAGGGAATCAAAACGGATGTCGATCTCGGCCTGACCGGCGGTGGCGACCTCGTGGTGCTGCTTCTCGACCTGAATACCCGCCTTTCTCATCTCAACGATCATCTCCGTACGGATGTCTTGCTGACTATCCATGGGAGGAACCGGGAAATACCCTTCTTTATGACGGGGCTTATATCCCAGGTTTCCCCCGTCTTTTCCGGCGTTCCACACCCCCTCTTCCGATTCGATAAAGTAGTAACCGCTGTGAGTGTTTTGATCAAAACGGGCCCCGTCAAAGATGAAAAATTCCGCTTCCGGTCCGAAATAGGCCACATCGCCGAGCTTACTTTTCAAAAGGTAGGACTCGGCTTTTTTGGCGATGTAACGGGGATCGCGGCTGTAAGACTCTTGAGTAATCGGATCCAAGATATCGCAAACCAAACTCAGGGTCGGCGCTTGACAAAATGGATCGATCATGGCCGTGTTCGGATCGGGAATAACCAGCATGTCGCTGTTGTTGATCGCCTGCCAGCCACGAATGGAAGAACCGTCAAAACCGGACCCCTCTTTGAAAAGAGCCTCGGTCAGTTCATCCACCGAGATGGTGAAATGTTGCCACGTCCCGGGGAAATCCACGAACTTCAAATCCACCGCTTCGACTCGATTCTTTTTTGCATACTCCAAAACTTCTTTGACGTTCATGAAAACCTCCTTCGATTAAATAATCCTGGTTCCTCATCCAAACGGTTCAGGGTCATCATCAACCCTAAGGGACCGTTCTTTCCTAACACCCTTTTCTCGGGATCGTCATTGAACCCGAGCCGTTTCCAAAAATTGTTCAATGCCTTGTGACAGTGTTTCTTTAAGATGCCGGATTCTATCAGGATCCGCTATCTTTTGTCCAGTCCGGTCAACCACATGAAAGACATCCACGATCTGGTCCAGATGGGTGGCCACCTTGGCCGTTTGAATCGACAACCCGAGAGCAAACAGGGATTGAGCGATGACGGACAGTAGTCCGGTCCGGTCCGGGGCGAACACCTCGATGATCGTATATTTATCAGAAGTGCTGCTGTCCACCGCGATCTGAACGGGGGCGATCTTTGGAAAGGCCTGGGAATACGATCGGATTCTGGTCACGATTTCAGCCGGGTGCTCCGGCTCTTTTTCACCCAGGAGAACGACGGTGATCGCATTCCGAAGGTCCCGAAGACGATCGGGACCGGACGGGCCCGAAAAATCGGGATCCTGAACCTGAAACCTGTCCACCACGACATTGTTCGACCACGTAGTAATAGTTGCGCCAAGAATTTGAAGACCCTTGGCCGCCAGCACGGACGTGATCTTGTAGAAGATTCCCGGGGTGATGTCGTCGAACGTGTAGACGCTGTAATCGGTCAGATTTCGTTCGGGATCGTCTTCGGCGTAAACGGCGACGGTTTTGGGTTGAAGTTCATGAATCCTTTCGAGGTCCAATGCGATGCGCTCGGGAGGCGTGGCAATTAGATACCGCGGCGTCATCGCGGCGAGCTGGTTGTCCAACCATTCCGAATCGTAATGAATCCGGAGCCGGGAATGAAGGGTCTGCCGGATCTGTTTGATCTTTTCTTCTTCGGCGACCAGCGTCGTCTCTCCGGTTAAAATCTCCCGGGTTTTCGTAAAAAGTTCGGTGAGCAGATCCTTTTTCCATGCGTTCAGCGTACCGGGCCCGACCGCCGTGACGTCCGCCATGGTGAGAATATAAAGCATCCGAAGGGTCTCCGGAGTGCCCACGGATTTTGCAAACTGCAGAAGCACATTGTCGTCGGCTAAATCCCGGCGGAAGGCCACGTGCGTCATGATCAGATGCTGACCCACCAGAAAAACGAGTTGCTCGGTTGTGGCGGAATCGAATCCCAGCCGCTGCCCGGTCTCCAAGGCGAGCGACGCCCCGATTTGCGAATGGTCGCCGCCCAGACCTTTTCCAAGATCATGGAGCAACAGGCCCAGAAACAGGACTTCGCGGGAGCGGGTTTCTCGGAAAGCGCGAGCCGGTCCGCCCTCCTGTACGAGAAGTTTTTCCGCCTCTTCCACCGCGCGGAGACAATGTTCGTCGACCGTGTACTTATGATAAAGGTTGAATTGCATCAACCCTCTTACCCTTCTGAACGCCGGCAGGATTTGTTCGAGAATGCGGAACCGGTGAAGGCCGCGGAGGGTTTCGGAGATCTTGGCGTTCGCCGACAAGATGGACAGGAATACCGCATACGCTTCCGAATTCGAGAAATGATTCGGATCCCACTGACCCATCATGTCCGTGAGTTGGCGTTGCGTTTCAGCGGATAAGCGGGCGTCATTCTCCTGGGCCAGGCGGAACAGGGTCAGGACCCGATCGCCGCGGCTTAACACCTCCGACCGAAACTCGGAAAGGATCGAGAGCTCTTGACCGGACAAGACAAAATAGCGGCCGATTTTCCGATGAGACCAACGGTCACGAAGCCGACGCCATACGGTTCTGGACGTCATTCCATCAAGGTATCGGCCGGTGATCTCGGCGATGGCCGTCGTCTGATCATAATATCTTTGCATGAACTGTTCGACGCCCAAAAGATGGGGATTGTCGCGGTACCCCCAACTCGCCGCCAGCCGAACCTGCTCCTCGAACGTGAGCGTATCCTGGCAGCGGCCGGAAAAGAAGTGCATTTCGTTGCGGATGCGCCACAAAAAATCCTGAGCCTCCGAGAGGGCGCGAAAATCCTGCTTGGACAGGACGCCGTGTTCTTTCAACTGTTCAAGTGAGGAAGTCCCGTAACGAGCCTGCGCGGCCCATCGCAACAAATGCAGGTCCCTTAACCCTCCGCGACTTTTCTTGATGTGGGGCTCGAGAAGATGGATCGTCGTTCCGTACTGTTCACATTCCGCATCCCGGCTGCGGATTTTGGCCTTGATAAAAAGGCCCGGACGATTGGAAGCAACCTTCCGTTGATATCGCGATCGGAACTGGTCGAACAGCGCCCGACCCCCCGTTAAAAAACGGGCCTCCATTAAAGCCGTGCGAACCGTCAAATCGGCTTTTCCGATGGCCACGCAATCATCGACGGTCCGCGCGCTGTGCCCCACTTGAAACCCGACATCCCACAGATTTTGAAGGAGTGTGCCGGCCATTTTCTGAATTTCTCCCCGGAGGGAGGGACGGTGGAGAAACATGATATCGATATCGGAATAAGGTGAACGCTCTCCCCGCCCGTACCCTCCCAGCGCCGCGATCGCCAGCCCGTCATCGAATTTCCAGCGCTCCTGCGGGGGCACAGTTTGTAAACCATCGCGATAAATCCGTTCGATCACCTCGTCCGTCAGATCGGTCAGCGCGGCGATCACCTGCTCGCCCGTCGCGCCCTGGGCATGATGCCGTTGGATTTCGACCAGGCGTTCTTTAAGGTAAGCCTTGAGCATGTTTATTTGAACAATCCCCGGCCTTTCAGCCGGGGATTGTTCGATCCGGATGGAAAAGGTCCTATTTTGATTCGCTCGCTAATCCTGCCCTCACAGAGGAGGGGGTTCGCTCGCTGTACGGATTCATTTTAAACCTCCGGAGCTATCATATCACGAACGGATCACAAAGCGGAGTCCCCCGACTCCCCGGTTCGAATCCGGACCGCCTGGGATAAATCGGTCACGAAAATCTTCCCGTCGCCGATGGTTCCGGTCTTCGCCTTGCTCATAATCGCCTGGATGGCCCGATCGGCCACGGCGTTGGCCACCACCACCTCGATCTTGATCTTGGGAACGAATTCGATCGTGTATTCCGCCCCGCGGTAGGTTTCCTTGTGACCCTTCTGACGACCGAACCCTTTCACCTCGCTGACGGTCATTCCCTGAATGCCGATTTCGGACAGAGCCTCTTTCACTTCATCAAGTTTAAAGGGCTTGATGATGGCTTCGATTTTTTTCATCGTATTTCTCCTTTAGTTAGTGGCGGCCCGGGAGGGAAGCAGTCCTTGGACTCCCGATGCCCCAACCTCCCGCGCTCGCACCGGGCAAGGGGGATGGGTGTCGATTTTACGATATTAAAGGACATACCCATTTTCGTTGTGCTGGCTTAAATCCAGCCCCATCCGCTCTTCATCTTCCGAAACCCGCAGACCCATGATTATATCAACTACCTTTAGAATAATAAAGGTGCCGACGAGGGCCAGGATCCAGGTCGCCCCGACGGCCATAATCTGCGGAATCATCTGGTGGGCGTTTCCGTAGAACAGACCATCGGCCCCGGCCGAGTTGACGGCCTTGGAGGCAAAGAGTCCCGTGGCGAGCGCGCCCCAAGTCCCACCGATGCCGTGGACTCCGAAGGCGTCGAGCGAGTCGTCATAGCCCAGTTTCCCCTTCAGGACGACGGCCGCAAAGTAACAGAAGACGCCGGCCCCGATTCCAATGATGATCGATGGGATGGGCCCCACGAAACCCGAAGCCGGCGTAATGGCCACCAGACCGGCCACCGCTCCGCTGGCCGCGCCCAAGACAGTGGGCTTGCCCCGATGAGCCCATTCCGCAAACATCCAGGCTAACGCGGCCGCGGCCGTGGCGGTATTCGTAACCACGAACGCACTTGTCGAGAGTGCACCGGAGGCGACGGCGCTACCGGCATTGAAACCGAACCAGCCGAACCACAATAAGGAGGCCCCGGTCAAGGTTAAAGGAATATTATGGGGAGCCATTACCTCTTTTCCATACCCCAAGCGCTTGCCGAGGTACAGGGCGCAGGCCAGACCGGAAACCCCGGAGCTGATATGCACCACGGTCCCGCCCGCAAAGTCCAGGGCGCCGAGGTTACGCAGGAAGCCTCCGACGCCCCAAACCCAGTGTGCCAACGGGTCATAGACAAAGGTGGCCCACAACAATGTGAAGACCAGAAAAGCGCTGAATTTTATTCGCTCGGCAAAGGCCCCGACGATCAGCGCCGGTGTAATCACGGCAAACATCAACTGAAAGACCATGAAGGCCTGATGCGGAATGGTCCCTGCGTAATCCCCGTTCGGGTCCAGTCCCACGCCGTTCAGCCCCGCCCATGCGAGACTCCCGATGATGTGTCCCTTGTCCGGCCCGAAGGCCAAGGAATACCCGTACAGGACCCATTGAACGCTGATCAAACAGAGGATGATAAAACTGTGCATCATGGTTCCGAGCGCATTTTTCCGACGCACCATGCCGCCATAGAACAGGACCAGACCGGGAGCGGTCATGGCCAGGACCAAGGCCGAGGAGGTCAGGACCCACGCGGTATCGCCCGTGTCGATTTTGAGCGGCGCCGGTGCGGCCGCCGGCGCGGCGGCCGGCGCTTCAGAGGGGGCGCCTGCTGCTCCCGGTGTTGAGGGAGGCACCGTTTCCTGGGCTGAGCCGAGCCCGGGGATGAGTGCAAGAACAGCCAGGAGCAGCAGGACACCAGACAGTCCGAACAACATTCTGTGATTTCGCATGATAGGTTTCTCCTTTACGGTAATTCATTAGAAGTTAACGTCGAGTTGTGTCGTCCATTTCATCGGACCGTTAAAGGCGGGTTGATTATACCAAACCGGGCCGACTAAGATGCTGGCATTGGGGGCAAAATAATAATAGACCCCAACCCCTCCCCCGCCGAATGCATTTTGCCCCGTTGCCCAATCGGCGGCCAATTGAACTTTATCCTTCACGATGTAACGGTCCCAGGCAAACATCATCCCTTTGTTATTCTTGGCTCCATTGTTGTCGATCAACAGATTTTCATTGCCGTAATACCCACCGATATGCACTCTACCAATGGGCCCAAGCGTCTTTCCAACAATCAAGTCGGCGATGTTATAGTTTGTTGCACAGCCCAATCCGCAGGTGGTGGAGTCATGGGCAGTTCCAATATTAAACATGCCCACCGCAATTCCTGGAGATCCTTTAAAAAGGGAATCCTCCGGGGTTCCGAATTTAAAATTGAACGACAAGGGAACATCTTTTCCGTACTCGACAGTGGAACTATTATCATTGATGACACCAAACGGACTTGGTTCGATCAAATCCACGCCCACCTCGAGTTGAATCTTCTCATACGGCAACACTCCTATCGTAAGTCCCACGTCTGTGCCGAAAGCCCCGGGTTGTGCACTGAAGTCACCAGGTTTGCTGTTATTCGCATTCCTTAACACGGTAAAGTAATTGTCAACCCCGAGATGCAGAACCCCGTAGGGCTGAACGTCCATGACGTCCGGCGTCCAGTATTCTGTCGAGGGCGTTGCTAGGGCAATCCCTGTTTCAATCATCAACAAGCTGAAGCCGATTACGATTAAACTGATAAATTTTTTCATTTCATTCCTCCTTTGCGGATTAAAAAGCAAATCGAACTGTTTTTGGATCTTTTACGTCCCAGGTGGCTTCGTTGCC
>DATKAN010000044.1 GCA_035498035.1 Nitrospiria bacterium | reverse complement strand
AATGGCAAAAGGCACTGTGAAGTGGTTTAATGCCAGCAAGGGTTATGGATTCCTGTCCCAGGAAGACGGTAAGGATGTCTTTGTACATTTTTCCGCGATTCAGGGTGACGGATACAAGTCGCTTGACGAAGGTGAAGCGGTTGAGTTTGAAGTGACCCAGGGTCCCAAAGGCCCGCAGGCGTCGAACGTCGTTCGGCTGTCGTCTCAATCGAGATAAGATAAGCCTGTAAAAAAAGCCCCCTGCCTCAATAGGCGGGGGGCTTTTTGTTTTAAAAATGCGGCGCAGGGGTGACACCCCGGCGTTCCAACGGTTGTTTGATGCGGCCTACCCGATTACCTTATGGACGATGTCGTGTTCACGGACGTGTTCCGTGACCTTCAACCCAAATTCCTCGCCCACTTGGGCGCTCTGGATGGATTGGTGTTCAACCTGCATGGATCCCACCCGTTGTTGAAAGTCCGTCGTGTGCCCCTTGATGTGGATGGTGTCCCCCACCTGAAGGGCCCCTTGATCCAGCTTAACGACCGCCACGCTCAAATGGGAATAGTAATGCGTCACGATGCCCACGCGCTGTTCCGCGATCATCGGACCGGCCGGAGGGGCCTTCGGTTTCATCGGCGGCGGTGCCGTCTTGACGCGCCCGACCGACTTGACTGCGGCCGGACGACGGGTCGGCCGGACCGTTTTTCGGGCCGTTTTCTTTTTAGCCGTCGTCCTCCTAGCCGGTTTCCTTGCGGATTTCTTGGGTGGTTTACGGGTGATCTTTTTGTTTTTTTTGGGTTTGGACTTCCGGTTTTTTTTCGGCATGAATTCCTCCTTTGCCAGATGTTTTATTATGATCGCTGATCCAGTGGAAGATATGCCTGGTCACGTTCGCCCTCGTAAATTTCGGTCGGGCGAAAAATATGGTTGTCCTTCAACTGCTCGATCCAGTGAGCCAACCAGCCTACGACACGCGCCAGTGCAAAGACCGGTGTAAAAAGGTCTCGGTCGATCCCCATCTTCTCATACACAATTCCGGAATAGAAGTCAACATTGGGGTGAATGCCCTTGCTGGCGAGTCGTTCCGTTCCCACCCGCTCGGTCTCCAGGGCGATCTCGTAGAGGGGCGACTTGCCGGAGTGGTCAAATATTTTCTGAACCAGTTTCTGCAGGATGATGGCCCGGGGATCCTTCACCTTATACTCTCGATGTCCCAGGCCCATGATCTTCTGTTTTGCGGCCAGTTTCCTTTCGATATATGGCCGGACATTAGCCACGGAACCGATTTCGCGAAACATTTCCACCACCTGCTCGCTCGCTCCCCCGTGTAGCGGACCCGAAAGCGTTCCGATGGCGGACGACACGACGGTGTAAGCATCGGCCAGCGTCGAAGCCGCAACCAGGCCGCTGAAGGTCGAGGCGTTCATCGTGTGTTCGGCATGCAGGATCAGGGCAATGTCCAGGACTTCGGCCAGCATCGGATCCGGTTCCTTCCCGGTCAACATATATAAAAAATTGGCCCCATGATTCAAGTCAAGACGGGGCGGAATCGGCTCGTCGCCGTGACGCATCCGCGCATGGGCCGCGACGATCGTCGGGAGCTTGGCGACGAGCCGTACGGCTGAGTGGTATTGAACCTCCGGGTCCTGTACGTTCTTGGCGGGGTAGAACATCCCGAGGGCCGCCACCGCGGCCTGCAGGGCATCCATGGGGTGCCCATGGTCCGGAAGGCATTTCATCAGGTCCGTTATCCGGTATTTGATCCGTCGGTGGGAACGGAGATCCGTGGTGAAGCGATCGAGCTCGAAAGCGTTGGGAAGGTGACCGAAGAGGAGAAGATAGGCGGTTTCGATAAAGTGGCTCTTTTCGGCCAGGACCTCAATCCGAAATCCCCGGTATTCCAGAATGCCCTTCTGTCCGTCCAGATAGCTGATCTTGGATTTTGCAGCGGGAATTCCTGCTAAACCGGGGGAGTAATCGGACATCCGCATCTCCTTTTTGGATAATTTTATCCGCAAGACCGGTAAAAAGCAACCGGTCTATTTTGCACCGGCTCGCCTGGTCCCATCCGCTGGCGGAGCCTCCCCTCCTCGCTCGTAGTGCATGTCGGTAAAATCCACGCGATATTACGGCAAAAAAACGCGCAGGCGGTCGAAGATTCCCATCGGCCGGATCTCCAGGCCCGAGATCGACTTTACCACCCTTTCCCGCACCTCTGAATGGCGCGCCATCCCCTCGAAGATCCGATCCCGGAACCAGGCGAGCGGGGGCAGGGCGGTGTTCCACAACAGGGTCAGCTCATCCCCCATGCGCTGAAGTCGCTCGACAGGGGGCCGTCGTTCCAGTTCATAACGGTCCAATCGTGGTTCCCGGTATGCTCCGGAAGCAAAGCCGTTCTGGATGACCTCGGCGAGGACAACCGCATCCTCCATGGCCTGATTGCGACCCTGGGCCACGTGAGGATTCATGGCGTGAGCAGCGTCCCCTATGAGGGCCACGCCATCGGCGGTCCAGCGCTCCGCCCGGACCCGGACGCAGGGCATGTACCCCACCTGATCCCAAGACGTGACGGACCGGAGGGACGGGGTGAGCGCAAGATCGATCATTGAGATCGCCGAGATCAATGAGTCAAGCCCGCGCTGCCTTATCGTTTCCCTGGCAGCGGCCGGGATCATGTAGAAAAGGTACAACTCGGTATCCGAAACAGGAAACATCCCCAGGATCTCGCCGCGACCGACATAGTACCGTGCATCGTTCGAAAATCCCGGCGGGCGCGGAACAACCAGGGTGAGGTAACCTTCTCGATACGCATGCAGACGGAATCGGACCCCCATCGCCTGTCGAACCTTGGAATAGGAGCCGTCGGAGCCCACGACGAACGATGTGCGGAGTTCAATGGGGCGGCCGTTCTGAATGGCCCGGATTCCAATGATCGTCTTATTCTGAAACAACAGCGTTTCGAAGTCGGTTCCGGTCAAGAGACGGACACGACCGGTCTGTTCGAGTTGTTCTAAAAGAAGGCCGAGCAAGTGGTGCGGCTGTGTGATCAGGGTAAAATTCCAGGGGGGAGGGAGGGACCGGTAATCAACGGTGCAGAGCTTCCGACCGCCGATGCGGAAGAAGTTAAATTGGTGGGCCACATGGGACGGAAGGATTTTGAGGCTATCCAACAGTCCGAGCCGATCCAGGATACGAAGGCCGTTTGGCTGAAGCAGTTCCCCCCGCGCAATCGATTGGAGCTTGGGTTGGCGTTCGACGATGGTCACGCGTCGACCCCCGCGACCGAGAATCAGGGCCAACAGAAGACCGCCCGTTCCTCCGCCGACAATGACGACATCGGCTGTTTCGATTGGATCGGACGTCCGAGAGCGTTGATTCATGAAACCGTCTTTTTATTCGGGTCATCGTTTGAAGGCTAGCTTGCCATCAAAACGGCATGGACGACCGTCAATATAATGGGTTCGGTTCCGAAAATCAATCCGAGGGTCTTAAGGGATCAGACGAGGTCGGGGCGGTCCGGGACATCAACCCCGTTCAACCGCCTCGACCGCTTCTTCCCCCTGGCCGTAAAATGGTTCCTTGACGCGGACGGTGTACAGTCGGTACCATGATCGGCGCGGGAACCAGCCGGATCATAAGGGCAAATATGATAAAGAACAGCACGACGGCCGTATAAAATACGATAACGCTAACTGCGATCAGTGAATGATAACCTTCTATGTTCATGATCATCCTTCCATTTATTGGGGCTTGCGTCGCCCCCCTCCACCTGCAAAGCCGGATGGACGCTAACCCTCCCGTTCACTTTGCTCGCTTGGTTTTCCCTTCCATTAGGAGACCCCGGCCGGGCTTAACCGCCGGCGACGACGGCCGGGAATCCCTTCAGGCCCGATTTGACGGTTGCGGAGAATGACGGGATCCACCACTTCACCGCAAATCAGACAGCGCAGTCCCTCAAAGTTTATTCGCCCTGTATCATCCCGAATATCTTGAAACCAATCATCGACCATTAATCCATTGCAACGCGGACAACGCATCGGACACCTCCTTTCATTAATTTTTGACCGACCAGTCGGTCAATCAAGCGGGTAAAAAAATCAGACCCGGTAAACCTGCCGGTCCCCCGCCTGTCGGACGGGTCCGGGCACACAGGCCTCGACGATGGCCTTCAAACTTTTAATGCAGTCGCCCAAGATTCGCGGGTCTTTTCGAGTCTTCACCAGCATAACGCCGCCTTCCCAAACGGCGACCATAAAACACGCCAAAGCCTTCGGATCGATGGACGGGGGCAGTTCGCCGTTCTGTTTTGCTTCCCGGAGGAGTCGCTCGAGGCGATCGCACCAGGCGTCGAAGACCTCATTGATCTTCTTCCGAAAGCCGTTGTGGATATCCGACATTTCGAGTGCAAAATTCCCAATAGGGCAGCCGCCGCGGCAGCCTTGTTTGCTCAGATGCTGCCTGGATGAATCGAACAGCCGGTAAATCCGTTCCATCGGGCGGCCCGGTCCGGCCAGGATCCGGTCAATCAATTCGGCCTCTTCGGCCAGGTAACTATCGATCACCGCGTATCCGAGCGCTTCCTTGCTGCTGAAATGGAAATACAAATTCCCTTTCTTGATCTTGCTGGCCTTTAAAATATCGTCGATACTGGTGTTGTTGTACCCATTGAGGTAGAACAACTCCCGGGCAGTTTTGAGGACCTTTTGTTTTGTGACCTCGCCTTTGTTCGCCATAGTGTAGAAAGAAACCGACCGGTTAGTCTATTTCGAGAAACATCATACCATCGGTCCGGTACCGTGTCAAGTCCTTTCTCAATTGATCAGGAAGGCTGGTGGGATGGGTTGAGGCGCGCGGCAATGCGGCGGGCTTTCATGGCAAAAGTGTCATCACCGAGAACGGGGCGGCATCGGGACGTGGGAATTTCCTGCCCGAGATCGACCCACGACCGACAGCCGGCGTAAGAGGGTTGGACCGGTATCCGGAATGACTCGGCCAGTTGAAAGACACGCAGGAGAACGAGATTAAGTCCCGGGGCCTGGCCGTAGAAAAACCGCTTTCGGACTTCATGCTCGTTGAGCACATGGAAGGCGGACAGCGTTTTAATTCGTTCCGGTTCGGTGATCTTGAACATCTGCTGCACGACGGCATAGTGGGTCAGGTGAACCTCCCCTTTCGGCGGTGGGGCCGCTAGGATTTGGTCTAAATACTTCCTCCAAGCCGGAATAATTCCTCTACGCTGTTGATGAAGGTAGGTCGGATAGATAAAGAATTCGGTATGCTCGACCTTGAATCGAGCAGTGTTTTCAATGAGACCGCCCTTGCGCAGCAGCAGGACTTGTCGTCCTTCCGCCAACGCCCTGAGGATGATGGCCCATTCTTTCAGCGCAAAGCGGTTATTGCGTTGCATGGATTTTTCTTCGATCAGGCCTTACGGTCGGAGTTTGGATCCAGGATGGATTTTTTATACTCCGTTCGCATCTCGGACTGAAGGCGTCCCAGGTGGTACTCCTTCCAATCTACGAACTTGGCATACCGAAACAGCGTTGGATGCACGGTATCCGCTTTCCGGCACATCTCCTGGACCATGGACCGGTAATCGGAATGCCCTTGGGGCATCGTGCGAAGCTCGCCGATATGGACCAGCTCCCGAAGATTCATCTTCATATACCAGCGAACCCGGTAGGCGAAGGGAACGACATATTGT
This sequence comes from Nitrospiria bacterium, assembly GCA_035498035.1. NCBI lineage: Bacteria > Pseudomonadati > Nitrospirota > Nitrospiria > Nitrospiria bacterium. Next base: position 40,199 of record DATKAN010000044.1, on the reverse strand, counting down.
GCTTCATGAGGAAGCTCGGCGTAGATACGTTTATAGAGATCGGCCGCTTGGGCCATGCACCGGTCGAAATTTTCCTTAAACCCAATCTCGGCCAATTCGTTGGGGGTGTCATAACCGTACGCCACATCAAAATCCTGACGCTCCTGGGAAAGGATCCGATGACGGTGAAGATCCCGGTACATTCCGAGATTGCCCAAAAGGTCGAAGGTGTAATAAACCTGTTCGAAGGCCCGTCCCGGTTTGTCCCGTCGGTGTTTTCGACGTTCCAGGTATTCGCTAATCAATCGGGCCCGGCGCTCCGAATTCCAGGACTTGACCTCGGCCCGGAGCTGGGTCAACGGAAGCCGTGTGTGGGGATAGAGGATGGCCGACAGGACTTTTTCTTCCGCATCGCCGTCGTAATCCACCAGGGCGACCGCTTCCGACGGCGCACGGTTCATGCCGGCCGTCTCCTTTTGTACGAATGCACGGGTGTTTAGGTACGTTTCGGTGAGATAGCTGTTGGACCCGGCCCGTTTGACAAAAGAAGGAATCAACGCATTTAATTCCTCTTGCATCTGTTTGGCCATTTGGCGCATTTCAGTTAAGGGATGGGAGTAGAGTTTAGTTAATAGATATTCGAAAGCCTGGCCTACGCCGAACAGACCGACATTGGTCTTTGTCGAAGCCGGCAGGTAGCCCCGGAGAAGGTCGCAGGCGTGGGCTCGTATCGTGGCTCGGTAGGCGGTCTGGGCCCATTTTTTCAATTCGGAATTTCGTCCCAGATCCGCATAGGCCAAGGCCTCGCCGGTTTGAGGATGTTTGAATGGCATATCGGTGATGGGCAGGCGCCGGGCGATGAAATTGATCAGGGGATCCATTTGGCTAGCGTAAGTTTGAAAAAGTAGATTCATGACGTTCAAGTATTTTGGGGCATGTTTTGAAGCCATGATGCGGGGTTCTTTGTAAAACAAGTATTCGCCATTGGGACCTTTTTTGTCGAAGCGAACGTACCGCGTGGATTTTTCCAGCGGCGCGAGCCCGATCCTCGCATCTTCGATCAGATTGGCCGCGACGTTGGAGATCCCCTCGCAGGCGATATGGGCTCCTCCCAATTGGGCGACAGAATCGTCCCCGTAACCCACCAGCACACGGTCGTAAAAAGCGCGGGCTTTTTTCAACGCGTCGGTATTGTCTGAGGCTGTCGGCGCGTGGAATGCTCCCATCTCGCCCAGAAATTCATCCAAGAAAATCCGACGAAGATCCTTCGCCGAACGGCTGTACCGGGAGAATAGCGCCCCCGCGACTTCCTGGGGCAGTTTAAGCCCGAAGACGCCCCTGTCTAGGTTAGTGAAAAACGGGGCGAGATTTTCGCGATCTTGGGCTGTTAAAGTTTCATCCGACATGGAGTGGATCCTTTTTCATTACTGGATTCCAGCTTGCCGTTGCAGCCAGCGGATGTAGCCGACGATCTGTTTGAGGTCATCGTCCGATAATCCCTCGATCTTCGGCATATCGCCGAAGTTCCAGTGATGAGCCCGGACACCCCTCCGCGGCGCAAGGAAAAAGGATGAGTCGCCGTGGTGATTGGGTTCATAAATTCGATCGATAAAGCTTGGACCGTGATCCGTTCCAGTCCCTGCACTTCCATGGCACGCTGCGCAGTATCGGTTAAAAGCCTCCTCTCCTTTTGCGTGTTCTTCTGGCACATTGGAAGTTAAGGTGGCCGGGGAGTTCCCGCCCTTGTCCGTATTGCAGCCCGGTAAAAACCAGACGCCGGTCAGGATGGCTATCGGCATCCACCGGACAATCCGAGGGAATTTCGATTTGTCATTCATGGAATAAATAAAGATACTATTTCCAATATTTTGGATCATCATAATACCGGTCAGTTATCGGCCTGTCAAGAATGTTTCCCTGGTTGAGGTTAGGACAATTGCGCTAAAAAAAGGAAGGATGTATAATTAATAAAAAATAGCGTTCTTTGGACTGGAAATGTGAGGAATTATGCGCTGTCCGGCGTGCGGGCATGAGGAAAGTATCGGCGACGTCTGTTCACAGTGCGCTACGCCTATGCCGGGAAAGGAAGGAGGATCGGCTCCTTCAATCTCCGTCCCCCCAAAGCAACCTGCCAAACCAACCTCGGTACCGCCAAAAGAAGGGAAGCACCGTCCTCGTCCCTTGCATGACTTGGACTTAACCCTTCCCGAGTTGGAAATTCAACATCTCGAGCCGCCTAAATCGCAGAAAGAAAAAGGTAAAATGGACGCCCCTTCAGCAAGTTCAGATCGGCAAAAAAAGATTGAAATTGCCGAGGTTCGTGAGGAAGGGAATTCGAAATCCGGGTCCGGACCTGCAATGGATCCCCGAAACGGCTCCCATAGCGGTAGTCGTCTGGATTTTTCCTCATTTATTCTCTCCGTTGGAGCTTCGGCGCTTGTGGCCATCGGCCAGGCTCGGGTGCCCGGTGTACCAACGGTGGCGGGTTCGCCGCCGCCAGTTGATCTCGTGCAAGCCCGGGAACTGATCGATCTATTAGGCTTGCTGGAAGAGAAGACCAAGGGAAATCTGACCAAAAGTGAATCGGAGCTACTTCAGCAGACTCTCTACAGCCTTCGCCTGAAATTCGTTGACATTTCAAAGAAAACATAATCGAAAAGGTCAAAAGAAGATGTAAAAAGGGCATCCCAGATATTGGAGATGCCCTTTTTACATGGGAATGGATTATTTTGTTTTAGGACAGGCCCGGTATAGGTTTCCTGCCAGACCGACGGTTTGCAGACCAAAAATTAGCCATTTTGAAGGATCGAAGTTATACCACTTGGGACCGTTACGATAATCCTTCGGATAGGCATGGTGGTAATTGTGATAGCCTTCTCCGAACGTAATCAGAGAAATCCACCAGCTGTCCCGGCTGCTGTTGTCCGTTCCGTTGGGCTGGTCGCCCCACAGGTGGCAGATCGAATTAATGCAGAATGTTGAATTAAGCACCAGAAAGGCCCGACCAACTCCGGCCAGAAGGAAACAACCCAATCCACCCACCCATCCGCCATTCAGAAATCCCACTATGAAGGGCAGGGCGAAACCTGAGATGAGGATAGGAATATAATAATCGTCCTGCCAGACCACCAGCCGATCTTTTTTAAATTGGGTTGTATATTTATCATCGGCGAATGGGTCCTTTAAAAATAACCAAAAGACATGGCTATGCCAGAAGCCCTTAGTGGCGTTGTAAGGGTCCTCTTCTTGGTCCACTTTGGCATGATGTCGCACATGGTCGGCTGACCACTTCAAGGCCGAATTTTGAAACGCCCATCCACCGGCAATGAGGAGAAGGATCTTTATAGGATCCGAACAGGTAAAGCTCCGATGTGAAATCAGGCGATGGTATCCAACTGTAATGCCCAACCCGGTAACGGCATACAGGATCCCGAATAAGATCCAATCTAGTTTTGAGTAACCAAATGTGAAACCGAAAATCGGAACACCGACCAAGGCCGCGAGGACGGTGATGGAAAACATCACAATCGCGAGATAGTCGGTGGGCCTTACAAGTGTTTCTGTTTCGGCAAACGCCTGATTCATTCGAGACTCCTTTCTCTATCCAGACACACAAAACCGCCCTCCATAACCGAAACGTCATGAAGGGCGGTTTCCGTTATTTCCAGATACAATATAGCATTTCAAACTCTAGGCGTCAAGTCTCAATACTTTATTAATGTTTCGGACCGGATGGCTCGGCGTATACGGTATTGCAATACCCGAATGATTTGAGGCATAATATTCCTTAAATGACCAAATAGGAGGGATGCATTATGAAGAATCAATATCTGGTTGTGGTGGCACTCTTGACCGTTTTTTTGCTCGGATCTGTAACAACGGGCTGGGCCTGCAAATCGGCTGGACCGAACACGCATGTCGGTCGTGTCACGACGATTGATGCGAAGGCCAAGACTTTCACGATCCAGGACGCCGAAACGAATCAACCGGTGACCTTTGTTGCCACCGGCACGATTCTCGACGAGCTCAATGTTAAGGATCGTGTGATGGTCGGTTACAAAGAAGAGAAAGGCCGGATGGTTGCGGTAGACATCCGCTCCTAGATTCCCCGGCGTCATGTTCGAATAGAGAACATTGTGCTTGTGAACGCAAAACTCATGTAGGGGCATAGGTTTACGCCCCTACATGAGTTTTAATATGATCAGGACCCAAGAGGGGACCATCGGAATGAAAATGGGTGTTCTTACGGCAGTGATTCTTTTCGTCCTGCTCGGATCGGGAGTCGGAAGATCGGCCGAGACCCTTCCTTTGAAACCGGCTCAGCCCCCACCGCCTCCGGTGGTCATGATCAAGATCGTGGTGGATGCACAAAGTCGGTGTGACAAGGCATATGATCCGGCGGTCATTAACGTGAAGGCCGGGACAACGGTGGAATGGATTAATCAGGATTATGAAACCCACACCCTGATCAGCAGTGGGGGTGGTGACCCCTGCAATCCGAAAGAGCTTTCACCGGATGTTCGTGTGATCGACGTTGGGCAATTGCCTCCTCGGAAGGAATACCGAAAGACCTTTGCGAAGCCCGGGGAATATCTGTACATGTGCCATCTCCCTTTCCACCACATGTCGGGCAAAATCATAGTTGTGCCGTAATCCGGCGGGAAAAACAGTCCACTGGCAAGACGGGGATGACCATGGGGCTTTCCCGGCAGACCGTGAAGTTTGCGGGTCTCCTGATATTTATCGTCATCTGCCTTGTGCTATTTCGGTGGACCGATCTGGGTCGATATCTCCATCCCGAGCAGATCCGGGACTCGATCCAATCCGTCGGATATCTTGCCCCTCTCCTCTATGTTTTGATTTACAGCGTCGCGCCGGTCTTTTTCGTTCCTGGTTGGATCATTACTATCGGCGGCGGACTGGCCTTCGGGCCCCTATGGGGAACGATTCTTACAGTGATGGGGGCAACGATCGGTGCAACCCTTGCCTTCCTTGTGGGACGTTACTTGGGTCGCGATTTCGTCACGCGCCTGCTTAAGGAAAAGTTTAAAACCATAGGGTTACTCGATGAGCGGGCCGCTTCGCGCGGTTTTGAGGTCATTTTTTTCCTGCGACTGATCCCGCTGATTCCGTTCAATGCGCTGGACTATATGGCCGGAATCTCCAAGATCGGGACGAGGGACTATATACTGGGGACCTTTCTGGGCATCATTCCGGGGACCTTTGCCTACGTCTATCTGGGCAGCACGCTGACACACATCCGATCATGGGGATTTACCCTGGCCATCGGCCTGTTGATTTTGTTGAGCCTGATTCCGATTTTTTACAAACGGAGGAAGAAGCGGGATCATTCTTTGAAATAAAGGTAATTTGGAGACCGGTAATCCCGTTTTTTTGTGATATTATTGATAAATTAGGTCATCATAACTGGAGTAATAATGATCATTCAAATTACAGGCTGACGTTTCCAATCCGCCCGTTCTTTTCTTGGATGAAAAAGACAGTAATGTTTGCCGGTTCCACATGGACTTTTGAGAAACCCGAGCGCTGATTCCAATTTGAGTCAGTTCCCGGGTTCTTTTATTTGAATTGAAATCATGCTGCAGATTTGATGGCCCAAAAGGGGAAAAACGACGGCAATTGTACAGGATCTTTGGACACAGGCGGTGGGGTGGGAATCGGGTGCAATGAGGCGATCTATTCCAACAGCCGATCTTGTCTTGTTGTTCAGGGGCACATCCATTTGAAAGAAAAAACTGGTATGACGAATTGAAGCGCACTTACCCCGGGGCGTATATCTTCGGCCGTTCAACGGCCGGGGAAATTCGCGGCACCAAGGTGTCGGATGGTTTATTGGTATCCACAGCCGTGAAGTTTGATTATTCCCGACTTCAAAGTGCCCATGTCGCCATTCCTAAAATACAGGACAGCTTCGACGCCGGCGAACATCTAGGCCGGTCTCTTAACCCAAAAGGTTTGGTCCATGGACTGGTCCTGTCCGAGAAGAGGCATGAGTAACGGGAGGCGATGTGTCTTTTTGTTTCGTTCAAATTGTTGCGATCACGACGGACATATTGGGTAAGGCTCCATTCGACCCGTGCTTTGATTGTGAGGCGAGGGTCTTTCGATCGTTGCTCGACCTTTCTTGACCTCGTTTCCAGCGTGTGCTATCGTATCTTGGGTTTGTTGATGAAAAAAGGAGTCGGTAAAACGCGGAGGAGCCATCCGAAATGAAACGGAGAAAGGTCACGGTCATTGGCGCTGGAAACGTCGGAGGAACGACGGCGCAGCGGCTGGTTGAAAAAGAACTTGCGGAAGAACTGGTCCTGATCGACATCAACAAGGATGTGGCATTAGGAAAGGCTCTGGACCTTGCCGAATCGGCTCCGATTTACGGCTACGACACACAAATCCGCGGGACGGACAATTACGCCGATTCGGAGGGATCCGATCTGGTTATCATCACTTCCGGGGTTCCCCGGAAACCGGGAATGAGCCGGGACGATCTTCTGTCCACCAATGCCAAGATCGTCAAGACCGTGGCCCAGCAAGTGGCTGTTCATTCTCCGGAAGCCGTGATCATTGTGGTTTCCAATCCATTGGATGCCATGACCTATGTTACCTACAAGACGACTCAGTTTCCTCGGGAGCGGATCATCGGCATGGCCGGTGTACTGGATTCGGCCCGCATGGCGACCTTCATCGCCCAAGAGCTTCGGGTCTCCGCCGAGACCGTCCGGGCCATCGTGATGGGCGGACACGGCGACAGCATGATTCCTCTCCCCCGTTACACAACAGTGGGCGGGGTGTCCGTGACGGAATTGATTCCCAAAAACCGACTGGATGCGATTGTTCAGCGAACCCGGGACGGAGGGGCCGAGATTGTCAAACTTCTGAAGACTGGAAGCGCCTATTTTGCCCCTTCCGCCGCCATTGTCGAGATGGTTGAGTCGATTGTCAAAGACAAGAAGAAGATCCTGCCGTGCGCGGCCCTTTGCAAAGGAGAATACAGTGTCCAGAACCTGTTCGTGGGGGTACCGGCTAAGCTGGGTCACGGTGGCATTGAAGCGATCGTGGAGTTCGAACTGACTTCGGAGGAAACCGCAGGGCTCCGGAAGTCGGCCGAAGGAGTCAAAGAACTCTGTACGGTTGTGGACCGCATGATCGGATGAGAGGAAGTTCGATGTTGACTAAGCGAGAATGCGGGTCTAGAATAATTTCTAGCCATGAAATCTCTGAATACCAAACAAGTCGACACCGAGGTGATTCTCGATTCTTTGAACGACAGCGTTGTCACCATCGGGTTAGATAAAAAAATCAAATACCTGAACAAAGCCGCCGAACGTTTGCTGGGCTACTCAAAGAAAGAGGCGAAGGAGATGTCCTGCGCGCAAGTGGTTCGGTGCGCGGCTTGTGATAACGAATGCCTTCTTGAGCAGACCTTATCCACCAGCAGGAACATCCATGATTACGAGACTGTCTTAAAAAATAAGTTCGGGAAGGTGGTGACCATCAGCACCAATACGGTTCTTCTAAAAAATAAAAACGGTCGGGTGATCGGAGGGGTAGAGATCATCCGGGATCGTTCGCAGATTGAAGCCTTAAACGAGGCCTTGAGGGGAAAGTACTCCTTTGAGAACATCATTGGAAAGAATCACAGGATGCAGAGGGTCTGCGCCCTGTTACCCGAGATGGCTCGAAGTGAGTCCAGTGTCCTGATCGAGGGTGAACTGGGCACCGGCAAGGAGCTATTGGCCCATGCCATCCATGAAAACGGTCCTCGCAATGAAAAACCGTTTGTGACAGTCAACTGCGGCGGCTTGACCGATGAGAGGGTGACCTGTGAGTTATTCGGATTTATCAAGGGGGCATTTCCTGGTGCGGTCTCGAATCGGGTCGGTCGTTTGGATTTGGCGGATGGGGGTACGCTCTTCCTTGACGAGGTTGGTTATATCAGTTCTGCCGCTCAGCTCAAATTGCTTCATTTTTTAAAAGAGAAGGAGTTTGAGCGGGTCGGGGACGGCCGGAAGATTAGGGCCAATGTTCGAGTTCTTGCAGCCACGCATCGGGATCTCGCCTCGGCGGTTGAGCACGGCGAGTTTCTCAGAGAACTTTTTGATCAACTTCGGACGGTTTCCATTGTCCTTCCCCCCCTTCGTGAACGGCGTGACGACATTCCCCTTCTCGTCCAACATTTTTTAAAGCGGTTCAATACATCGATGGGTAAAAAAATAAAGTCCGTTGCGCCGGCCGCAATGGAGATCTTGCTTAACTACGATTATCCGGAAAACATACAAAGGCTTGAGAATATTATCGAACATGCCGTTGTCCTCTGTACAGGCAGTACAATCTTGCCGTCCCATTTACCCAAAGACATGTTTTATGTTAAGGACGATTTCATGGATGTGGCTATTAAACACGAGGATCCTTTTAAGATTGTGGAACGACAATTAGTATTAAAAGCCCTTTCCCAGACCGACTGGAACTACGGTGAGGCGGCAGAAAGGCTCAAGATCAGTCGAACAACATTATGGAGGAAAATCAAAGAACATGGCATAAGTTATTCTTTTGTTAAATCCTCGAGTGAACAATAATCTCCTGTCAATAAATCCCGTCAAATAATCCTTTTAAAAATTTTCCGTCGGCCCATTCAAATTCGGCCCATTTCTTATCAATCGGGGTGAAGGATTCATCGGAAAAGAGGGTCGGATCAATTTGGCCTTGACAACCGCTGCTCATGGCCGGTATAATTTCAAAAATGAAACACGATGTTTCATTATTGCAGTAGAGGGTGCCGGTCGTGAAATGTCCGCGTTGCGAAAGCTATATGGTTCACGAACCCTTTGAAGACCTTCGGGACGACACAGGGGCGATATTCTTTTTCGGTTGGCGTTGTCTTGGTTGCGGTGAAATCATTGATCCTGTAATCCTGGCCAATCGCAAGAATCGGCCTGCGCCCATGGGGAGCAAGACGCGTAAACGATTGGTATTTCGTTGACGTCTCCCCCGATTGTCTCCATCATTATCCCTGTGAACCAACCTATCAGAGACCTAGGCGGTTCAAAATTCACCAAATCCAGTCGGGATTCATTCTGATTATTGAGTTGACAATATAAAATAAGGAGGTGTATTTTAGAAGCGATTTACGCTCTTTAATTCCGTGGTGTAATTGAATGAAAAGTTGATTCAATTCTTGCAGTTAGAATAATCATAACGAAGGAGGAACCATGCCTGGCGTCGATCCGTTCGAGTTGCTGTTCCGGTGGATTCACTTCTTAGCCGGAATAACCTGGATTGGTATTCTTTATTTCTTTAACTTGGTGAATGTCAATTTTATGAAAGGTCTTGATGCGGGGACCAAGGGGAAAGTCGTGCCTCTATTGATGCCGCCCGCGTTATGGTGGTTTCGATGGAGCGCGTTGGTCACGGTTCTGGCCGGGCTTTTGATTCTCATGAGGAAATGGGGAGGTGGCAGCGGGGCCTGGGAGGTGTCCATCAGCATCGGTGGAGCACTGGGGATCATCATGCTATTTAATGTCTGGGTGATCATTTGGCCGAATCAAAAGCGAATCATTCAGATGACGGCTGAGGCCGCCGCCAAGCAACAGTCTCCGCCGGCCGAGATGGCGGCCATGGCTCGAAAAGCCTACCTGGCATCTCGTACCAACTTTTATCTTTCTATTCCAATGCTCTTTTTTATGGCGTTAAGCCACTACCTTTAATTTAGCCGAGATGATCTCGTGTGGTACCCGGTTGGAACATAACCGCTAATTTCAGGCGGACCAAGTTGGGTCTTTGCGAATGAGATTGGGAGACGAGGGTGACACAGCAGATTCTGCTGAAAGATACAACAAAGGGAACGGTTGACCTTGAGGCCTACCAGAAAAAGGGCGGTTACCAGGCCTTGGAAAACGTTCTCCGACATTCTCAGCCGCTCGAGGTGATTGAAACCATCAAACGTTCCGGGCTGCGGGGCCGGGGAGGGGCCGGTTTCCCCACCGGGAAGAAGTGGGAAATGGTCGCCACCCACCGGGAATTGGAACGCTATCTGGCTTGTAATGCCGGCGAACACGAACCGGGAACCTACAAAGATCGTCTTCTGCTTCGGTTAAATCCCCATCTACTGCTTGAAGGAATCGCGATCGCGACGTTTGCCGTGGGGGCAAAAGAATCCCATCTGTTTATAAACGGGGCCTTTACCGAAGAGGTCGCGCTTGTAAGACAGGCGATCGAGGATGCTCAAAAACACGGACTATTGGGGCACAATATTTTGGGAACGGGGTTTTCGTGCGACATCCAGATTTTTTTGGGTCCGGACACTTATGTGGCTGGCGAAGAGACTGCCATGCTCGAATGCATGCAGGGACGCGAGGCCAAACCCAAGCACAAACCGCCCTATTATCCGACCGTCTATGGATTATACGGCAAGCCCACCGTGGTCAACAATGTCGAAACGCTGTCGAACGTTCCGCCCATTGTTTCCAACGGTGCCGACTGGTTTCGATCGTTTGGAACTAAAACATGTCCCGGGACCATGCTCTTTTCAATCAGCGGCGATGTTAACCGGCCCGGTGTATACGAGCTCCCACTCGGCGTTTCCCTCAGGAAACTGATCGAGGAATTCGGCGGCGGAATAAAAGAAGGACGAGCGCTGAAAGCGGTTTATCCGGGAGGCCCTTCCCAAGCTTTTCTGACCCCAAAGGACATCGACGTCTCGATGGATTTTGATTCCCTCAAGGCAATCGGATCCGGTCTGGGTTCAGCCGGGGTGATTGTACTGGATGACACCCATTGCATGGTTGAACAAACCATGAAGTTTTGTAATTTCTTCAGGGATGAAAGCTGCGGTCAGTGTCCTCCGTGTAAGATGGGGACGCATTATCTTCATCAGATCCTTGAGAAAATTGAGACGGGACACGGAAAACCGGAAGACCTCCGGGCGCTTCAACAACTCAGCGGTTTCGTCAAGGGTCGCGGCGATTGTACCGTCATTACCGGAGCCGCCGTGGCGGTTGAATGTAGCCTGCGGCACTTTCCGGAGGAATTTGAATCCCACATCAAAGCCCATCGCTGCACCGTGAAGGTCGCGTCCTAAGACGGCGGCCGCGGCTGGAATGATCCTATGCCCAAGGTTACCTTTTATCCATCGGGAATGAGCGGGGAGGTTCCCGAAAAAAAATCGCTGCTTGAAGCGGCCCAGCTCCTGGGGATTCCATTGGCTCATGAATGCGGCGGATTTGCCTCCTGCAGCACGTGTCGGGTGGTGGTGATCGAGGGACACGAGAATCTTACCGGGATCGAATTTGAAGAAGAGGATATGATGGATTTGGCGGCCTTGCTTCCGCCCCATCGCCTGGCGTGCCAGGCCAAGATCTTGGGGGATGTGACCGTTCAAATTCCGAGCGAGTCCAGGCCCGTCGAGCCGTGAGAGGTCTTCCCGACCTTAACGGGAGGTCTGTCATTCATAACGCCTGTTCTTTGGGCAAGGCATAAACCATGAAAGAAATCGCAATGAAGACCGAAGAGAAGACGCAAGAGCTTCAGGAAGCCATTGAGAAGGTACTGGTGCTGGTGGGTGAGGACCCGACGCGCGGAGGGCTCACCAAAACCCCGGAACGGGTGGCCAAGATGTTCCAATTTTTAACCAAGGGATATACCCAGGACATTGATGGGGTTTTAAACGGCGCGCTCTTTCCCATCAAATACGATGAAATGGTGATCGTCAAGGACATCGATTTCTTCAGTCTTTGCGAACACCATCTCGTTCCTTTCTTCGGCAGGTGTCATATTGCATATCTTCCGGATAAAAAGGTTATCGGCTTGAGCAAACTGCCGAGGATCGTCGAAGTTTTCAGCCGAAGGCTCCAAGTTCAAGAGCGTTTGACGCAGCAGATTGCCGAAATCATCCAGGAGAAAATCAAGCCGCAGGGAGTTGCGGTTGTGATGGAGGCCCAGCACCTTTGCATGATGATGCGGGGAGTGGAAAAACAGAATGCGACGGCGATTACCAGTGCGATGTTGGGAGGGTTCCGAACGCGCCGAGAAACCCGTGAAGAATTTCTGGAGCTAATCAGGCGGGGTTCGGTCCAAAAGGATCCTTTGCTTTGGAATCGCGACGTTCATGAATGAGGGAAACGTACAGCCGTTGGGTAGACAAAATTGGGCGTTTTGGACCCCCGTTTGCTGCCTACCGAGCGGCGGTCATATAAGACCGGAGTCCGGTCAGGATAAATTGGATGGCGATGGAAGCCAAGACGATGCCAAGGATCCGCGTCAATATCCGCATTCCGGTCTCCTTGAAGAGGGCAACGACCCGGGTTGAGCTACTCAGTATCATGTATACCACACCGGCGTTAAGTCCGATCGCCATAAGTAGAGCCCCCCACAAACCGGCCGAGGTGGCCTGGGCCGTGAGGACGATCACGGTTGAAATCGCCCCCGGGCCGCTCAGCATCGGCATGGCCAGCGGAATGATCGCGACGTCATCTTTGGCCAGACCTTCCTGATCTTCTTCGGGTGTATGACGCGTCCGGAGACTCTTCGCCTCCACCATGTCCAGCGAAATCTTCAGCAGAATGAGCCCGCCGGCGATGCGGAACGCGTCGATGGTGATACCGAAGAAATAAAAAATCCGATTTCCCAAGAGGGCAAACACCGTCAGGATGATGAATACCGCGACCGCGGCTTTTCCGGCCATCTTGACCCGGTCGGCGTGCGTATTGTGCGGGGTGATGGAAAGAAACATAGGCGCGTTTCCGATCGCATCGATGATCGCGAACAGCGAAACGAACGCTGTGATGAAAAAAGGAAAGACGGAAGTCATGGGGCCGGATTGATCTCGAGTTTGAATTCCTTTTATAATCGATTCCGTTCCGCTTTGCAAGCCCGGACGAGTTGGACCGGTCGGTTTAATAGCTTGACACTCCACCTAATAGGGCGTAAAATTTTTTTCTTGACAGGGTTTAATTTGTGGCGTAGACTTCGATACCGTTTTTTACAGGTGCATCGGAAGGTAGAACGATCAAAGGGTCTTCCTCATTGGAGTTCTTTTAGTCCTCTCAAAGGCACGACTGCCATAAATCAAGTGGATTAAGACCCTCTAAAATCATAAACCAAAAAGGCATGTCTTTGGCAGAACAGCGGCGGAGAGTAATCAGCTAAGTTTATTTAAACAAGTTCGGGTTGAGGGGCGTTTCCCTCTTCCCTTTACAAGGAAAGGAGATCAGAAGATGAAAGGGTTTATCATTGCGATTGTGATGGCAGGGGTGGTCGGTTTGATGAGCGCCTCTATGGTATCGGCCTATGATGAGGCCCCGGTGCCTGACGGCGGAACCATTACAGGGAAAATTTCCTTCAAAGGGGCGGTACCGGCGCCCAAGGAGTTTGATTTTGCAAAATTCCCCAATCCAAAGTTCTGTGAACAGGCCGATTCGGACGGGAAGGGCCATCGGCTTGTCCAGCAGGTCAACGTCAAGAACGGGGCCCTTGCGGATGTGGTGGTCTTCATCGAAGAGATCGAGAAGGGCAAGCCGTTTAAATTTAACGGGACGGATGTCAAAACAAACATCTGTCGGTTTCAAGTTCAAGGGGGTCCATCGACCTTGACGGGGGTCGTGGTGAAGAAAGCAGAGATCCGGATCCTAAACACCGATGCGGATCCGAATGACCCGAAAGCCGCCACGGGTGTGCTGCATAACCCCCATGCCTATGAAATGGTGGGTGCCAGTAGCTCAACCATCTTCAATCTTCCGCTTCCTGAAAAGGGGCAGGTCATCAAGAAGCCCATGATTCTCCGTAAAAAGGAAAGCGATGTGAAGATCCAGTGTGACCAGCATAACTACATGGAAGTCTATTTCCAGCCTGTGACGAATCCGTATTATGCCATCGACAACGAGGATGGAACCTTTGCCATTGACGACGTTCCTCCGGGCACGTATGAACTTCATGCGTACCATCCGATTTTGGGTACGCAGGAAGTTAAAGTGACCGTTCCGGCCAAGGGCAAAGCGACGGCCGATTTTACGTTTGCCGCAAAGTAACACGGATTCCAATAATTCCAACACGCGGAAAATCAACGGTCGCATCGCCGACGCGATGCGGCCGTTTTTTTTGGTTGATCCGCCTTGACAGTCACCTGTGACGATGATACGATGAGACTTGTTGCATGCGCCACGGCACTTGTTTAGGTTCACACCCGCCCAGCGGGCTGAGGGGAAGCCGTATATTCCGTCATTTATTCCGGAAGAAGTCAGTCAAGTAGCTTTAATTGAGTGGGGCTGTAGCTCAGTTGGGAGAGTGCCAGACTGGCAGTCTGGAGGTCGGGGGTTCGATCCCCCCCAGCTCCACCATGATTCAACGCCTTTCTTGACAAATCTGTTCTAAGAGCCTACGATATTCCTGCTTACAAGGGATACGATTTCACAGCGAACCGCTCGTTTGAAAGCTCTGATCCGGGAGATCAGGGCTTTTTTGTGTGAGGGATGAAATGCCCGCGTTGGTGGTGATCGGAACCCAGTGGGGAGACGAAGGCAAGGGAAAGATCGTTGATTTGCTCTCGGAGCGAGCCGACGGGGTGGTTCGCTATCAGGGTGGACACAATGCGGGACATACCGTGGTGTTGGGCCAGGAAACCTTTATTCTCCATCTGATTCCATCCGGAATTCTTCATCCGGGAAAACGTTGCGTGATCGGTAACGGCGTCGTGGTGGATCCGGCCGCTCTGATCGAAGAAGCGGGTCATTTGGAGAAAAGAGGGATCCCGATCCGCGGCCGCTTGCACGTGAGCAGCAACGCCCATTTGATCATGCCCTACCACAAGGCGATCGATAAGGAAAGCGAGAGACTCAAAGGGGCCCGGCGAATCGGCACCACCGGTCGTGGGATCGGACCGGCCTATGTGGACAAGATGGCCCGCATCGGAATCCGCGTCGGGGATTTGTTGGAACCGGATCTTTTCAGAGAAAAACTGACCGCCAACTTGATTGAAATGAATTTTCTGTTGGAGCAGACCTACAAAACGGAACGTTTTGACCTGGAGAAGGTCTACCGGGAGTATATGGGATATGCGAATGAAATCCGGGATTACATCGTCGATACGACCGTGCTCCTAAATCAATGGATTGATGAAGGCAAGCGAATTTTGTTCGAAGGCGCCCAGGGGACCCACCTCGATGTGGATCACGGCACGTATCCGTACGTAACGTCATCCAGCGCCACGGCCGGCGGGGCATGCACCGGAACCGGGGTGGGTCCGACCCGCATCTCGGCGGTGGTCGGCGTTGTGAAAGCGTACACGACTCGGGTCGGGAGCGGTCCCTTTCCGACCGAGCTCAAGGACGACACGGGCGTGCAGCTGCAGGAGCGCGGCCATGAGTTTGGGGCGACGACCGGGCGGGCCCGTCGCTGCGGATGGTTTGATGCTCTTCTGGTCCGTTATGCCGTGCGGATTAATGGATTGATCGGGGTTGCGGTCACCAAGCTGGATGTATTGGATGCGTGTCAGGAAATCAACCTGTGTGTCGGTTACCGCTTTCGTGGAAAAACGTTCCATGACATGCCCAGCAGTCTGACGGTTCAGGAATCCTGCGAGCCGATCTATGAGACCGTGGAAGGCTGGCAATGTTCGACAATTGGAATCCAGCGGTACGAGCAACTGCCGGTCCGGGCGAAGGATTATTTATCGCGATTGGAAGAACGGATCGGATGTCGGATTTTTCTGATATCGACCGGAACGAAAAGAGAAGAGGCCATCCTATTGGATGATCCATACTCCCTTCAAGGCCAAAATCGTTGACAAGAATTCGACCCGTCTGTTAGTATCTCTTTTTTGTTGATAAGATAAGAGCCGCTAGCTCAGTTGGTAGAGCACCGCCCTTTTAAGGCGGGTGTCCCGGGTTCGAATCCCGGGCGGCTCACCATATTTTATGGGCTCGCGCCGCCCGCTCCACCGGCCAAGCCGGATGGAGCATCCCCCCTCGCTTGGCAGGGCTCTACCCGCGCAGCGGTGGGAGTGGAGATTGTAATTTTATTTTTTGTGTCCCCATCGTCTAGCCCGGCCTAGGACATCGCCCTTTCACGGCGGTAACAGGGGTTCGAATCCCCTTGGGGACACCACTTTATTTTTTTGTCGGGATTACGACCGCCGGACCGCGTTTTCCGGTACGCCGACGGGCCGGCCGTTTCGTTCATGCAAACGGCTTGAAGGTTCGCGCAGGTCGGGTTTGAATCCTGGAATTGAGAAAGGATAGGGCATGAAGAAGGATGCGTTTTATTACGGATCGCTCATCGCCTTCGCTGCTTTTATTCTCATGATCGTTATCTTTATCTATGAAGCGTGGAAAACCAGCCGGTCGGATTCCAAAAATCAAGGCATTCCAGTAGACCAAACCCAAAAAGGAAAAAGCGGTTTCCAGGACTTCAGCCGGTACAAAACAATCCCGACGGAGGATGGTTCGGAAATGGTCTTGATCCCGGAGGGACCTTTCCAAATGGGCAGTCCGGCTTCGGGCGGGGATCTGGATGAAATGCCGCAGCATCCGGTTTACCTTCCGGCCTTTTATATCGACCAGAAGGAGGTCACCCAAGCGCAATTCTCGAAATTCTCGGTGGCCACCCAATATCCCAAGCCGGTGGTCCCCGTTTTTCAGGAGGATCTGTCCTTGATCACCAAGCCCGAACTGCCCGTGGTGGGTGTATCGTGGAATACCGCGCAAGATTATTGTCAGTGGGCCGAGAAACGGTTGCCTACCGAAGCCGAGTGGGAGAAAGCGGCGGGGGGCGACCAAAGCTTCCGATGGCCGTGGGGAAATGATTTTGTCGAAAAAGCGGCCAACCTTGCGGGGGAAGAGGACGGCTATAAATTTCTGGCCCCCCCAGGGCGTTTTGAATCTGGACGAAGTCCCTATGGGCTATACGATATGGCCGGTAATGTCGCGGAGTGGGTGGCCGATTGGTATGATGCGGACTATTACAAAAACGCTCCTTTCAAGGTTCCCAAAGGGCCCGAAAAGGGAAAATTCAGGGTCTATCGGGGTGGCTCCTGGGATGATTCTTCGGTTAATGCAAGAGTGGCCAAGCGTTTTATGGCGGCCCCGCACCAAACCAGCGCGGTCATCGGGTTTCGGTGCGCGAAGGGTGTCCCCCCGGGCGGGTGATGAAAATCGGCTCCGCGAAACGATCCCATCCGCTTTTGTGCGTAACGACTGTTTAGAAAAAACCGAAGTAATAGAGGATCAGGAAAACGGCCAGTATGAGGTTTGCCACCATACCCAGCAGGACGATAAAGTCAAAGGTGGGGGTATTTCTCTTTCTCTGTTCGGGTGTTTCCGGTGTATCCATGGTGCGAATCCGAATGGCCATTAAACAGCACCCCATTCTATCAAGGATCCGTCAAATGTCAAGCGATTTCTACACGGCCTCTTGCTGGGGAAACGAACCCAAGGAACGGACGGGAGCTCTCGAGATAAGCTTGACAGGTCTATTGTAATACTTTTATAATTAATGCCCTAAGGCTTGGGGAGCTTGCGAGCGAGTGTTCGGATGGTCCATTTCTTTTTTTACGCCCTTTCCGTTTCCATCTACTCCGCCGCCGTTTTTGTGGCCGGGATGTATGTGGGAGAAAAGTTGGAACGCGCCTGGGGAAATCGTCGAGGGCCATGAACGCCGGGCGGCGGCGATTCGCCTGGAACATCGTCAACGCCTCCTCTCCGCGATCCTATTTTAAGCGGGTTTAAAGTCAGCGCTGAGAAAGGTCATTCAGTTCATGCGGCGTATTTTTTCTCTGGTCTCGATTGGCGTCTACACGGCCGCCGTTTTCATGGCGGGCATGCTGGTGGGACAGCTTTATGCCCTCTATGTGCTGGTGTATACGGGGGCCGTATTTATGATCGGCGTGTACATCGGCGAAAAGCTGGAGGAGAGGTTCTCCGCGAAAGCGGCCCCTTCGGTGGACGGGTCGGAGTCCGAACTGACGGAGGTTCGCGAATCGGATGAACTGACCTTAAAAAGATGAGCCCGGCTCAAGAGTGCCGGATGGTCGGGGGCGGATCTTTCGATTTTAATCGGCTCGTTATAAACGAGCCGCAGTGGTTGAGGGGGTGAACAGAGTGAAGCATTTCTTTTATGCGGTCTATGTTCTGTTTTATACGGGTGCCGTGTTCATGGCCGGAATTTTTGTCGGTCAGATGCTGTACCGATCCCGGGTCACCCGACAGAAAAGAGACGAGACGATCGCCTGGTCATCCCGTGAAGGTTCGAACGGGGAAGTGGGTATGGCGGACCCCAAGGTGGCCGTGACGGGTCGTCGACGGTGAAAAATTCGGGCATCTGAGAATCGTCTATCCTTCCCCCTTTTTCCGGTTTCTGGCTCCTGTTGCTCTCCAGGCCTCCCTTTTTTGGTATTCATTTCAGATCGTCCCCCTCTCGATTATCGATGCCTCATCGCATTATTGCCGGATGGGAGGAATCGGCTGTTCGTCATCTGGGATCGTTACAAAAATAAAGACTGAAACCCGTCCGGAGTTCGAGATATTTCATGAGCAAATATTTGATCGGCATTTATTTGGCGTTGGTCATTGCGATCCTGGTTATTATTCAGATCGGAATCCGCCAGAAATCCGGACCGCACGAGCCGGAGAGGCAGGAAACCGAACAGGGATACACGCCTCTGGCGACCAAACTGGCCAAGGTGGAGGAGGAGTCTCGGAAAGCCGAGCTTGAAGTAAAACAGGCCAAGATCGGCGAGGATTTCGAATCCATGGTTTTCATCCCCGCGGGCGAGTTTTTCATGGGCAGCAACGACGGATCCTATGACGCGAAGCCCGTAAGGATGGTCTATCTCGACGGATTTTCTATCGATAAGTACGAGGTTACCTTTGCGCAGTTTTATCAATTCATCGGACTGACCGGGCACCGGAAACCCCGGCTGGCCGGGTATCTTTCGGCGAGCGTGACAGAGGATATCCCGCTCTTCATCCGGGCCATGAACCCGGTTGTGGGAGTTTCCTGGGATGACGCGGTCGAGTATTGTCAATGGAAGGGAAAGCGCCTTCCGAGCGAGGCGGAATGGGAGAAGGCGGCCAAGGGGACCGACAAACGAAAATGGCCTTGGGGCAACGAGGAACGATCCGAATATGCCAATTTATTGGGGGACGACGGCGCGCCATATACAGCTCCGGTAAATCAATTCAGGAAGGACGTCAGCCCGTACGGAGTTTATGATCTGGCGGGCAATGCGATGGAATGGGTGGCGGATTGGTTTAACCAGGATTCATATCGCATTCTTCCGGTGAGTAACCCTCTGGGAGTCTCGTCGGGGGAGAGCCGGGTCATCCGCGGAGCGTCCTGGAACGATTCGATCAAGCGTGCACAAACCTCGATCCGTTTTAAGATGTCCCCGGAATACCGCGATGTGACGATCGGGTTCCGGTGTGCGAAGTCGGGATCTCCTCCCTAATAAGCCTGAAGACGATTCGGTCATTATTCAATCCCTTTTTAATTCTTTTTTTCTTGACAAACTTTTTTTAATTCACTAAAATCCTGCCGTTGTTAAGCCGAATGGGCGTCCGTCCTAAGGAGAAAGAAATGGATAAAATCCGTAAGAACGCAGGACCGATTTTGTATATCATCGTCTGTATTATCTCGATCTGGTTCTTCTATTGGTTCGGAGCGGTTTACCATAATTAAAACTGGGTACGATTTTCCCGGTTTATTTGAAGAAAGGTGATTGACATGAAGACGGTGATCGCTTTTGTCGTGATGCTTGTGGTTTGGATAGCATATTTTCAGCTGGAGGACTGGTTTTTCATGAAAATTCAAGGGCTTGATTACTTCTTTATTTTGCGCTAAATGCGGAAAAGTTGGCCCTTTATTTTTTCCTTGACAAAATTGTCCTTTGGTGCTACATAGGGCCTAGAAAACTACGGGTTTTTAATGAAAACCCGGGCTGGTGTGCGAGCATAGAAAAATTAAAAAAACCTCGGGGTGGGGCGGCACAAGGGTTTTTACGTAGAGGGAGATTAGCCATGAAGGCAATGAGCAGAAGAGTCCGGGTCTGGTCCCTGATCTCGCTGGGGGCCGTGGCGATGATGTTGTTGGTCTCACTTGTTATGCCACTTCTTTCAACTCCTGTGATGGCTGATGACGCGACCAAAGCCGTGACCGATACCGCGCCGAAGGTCGAGATGGCCAAGGATATATATTACAAGAAAGAAGGTCCCGTATCCGGCCAGCCCGCTCCCGAATTGAAAGCCTCCGATTATCCGAGTTATAACCTCCCTTATCCCCTCAGCGAAAATAGAGTCATCATCTGGTCGGTCGCACAACAGCACCTCTATTTCGGGAGCTTTGTCCTGGCGGTTCCGATCTTCTGCATGATCATCGAGCTGGTCGGGTTGATGGTGAAGGACCCTGTGATGGCCAAGAAATATGATGATCTGGCCCATCTGATGGTCAAAATCAGCCTCACCGCGTATTCCGTCACAGCGATACTCGGTGGATTACTCATCTTCAGTTTTATAACCCTCTATCCTGATTTCTTTAAATATCTTTCCTCCCTTTTCAAGCCCGTGATGCACATCTATGCCCTTTTGTTCCTGGCCGAGAGCGGCACCCTGTACCTCTATTACTACGGATGGGACCGGATGGCCAGCGGTTTCGCAAAATGGGTGCATGCCAGCATGGGCGTGTTGCTCAACGTATTTGGATCGGTCCTGATGATGCTGGCCAATTCATGGGCAAGCTTCATGATGTCTCCGGCGGGAGTGGATGAAAAGGGTCGGTATTTGGGAAATCTCTGGGCGGTTCTGCACAATGCGCTGTGGAACCCCCTCAATGTCCACCGGATCATCGGAAATATGGTGTTCGGCGGCGGAATCGTCGCGGCCTACGCGGCCTACAAATTCCTTTCAGCCAAAAACCAGGAAGAAAAGGCTTATTACGATTGGATGGGGTACATCGCGATGTTCATGGCGGTCGGGGCGTTGATTCCCCTGCCTTTCGCCGGTTACTGGCTTATGCGCGAAGTGTACGGCTTCCGTCAACAGATGGGCATCACGTTGATGGGCGGTTTGCTGGCCTGGTTGTTCATCATCCAGGCCGTGCTGATCGGCGCGCTGTTCTTTTCGACCAACTATTATCTGTTCAACGGCATGGAACGGATGAGGGGCGCGGAGCGGTACCAAAAATATATCAAGTATATCCTTTTCCTCACGACGGCGGCCTTCCTGGTCTGGTTGACACCCCATACCTTGGTGATGCGCCCGGCCGAGTTGAAAGCCATCGGCGGCCAGCAGCATCCCGTGATCGGAAACTTCGGCGTGATGTCGGCCAAGAACGGGGCCGTGAACACCATGATCATGACCACGATCATTTCCTTCCTGATGTATCAACGGAGCAATAAAATTATAACGGTAAAATGGGAGACTTGGGGCAACGCGGCCCTGGTGATGATGTTTGCGGTGGCCCTAGTAAACAACTGGTGGGTCGCGATCTATGGATATTTTATTCCCGCAAACGTGCGTGTCGGCCTTTCGGTGCCACAAGTGGTCGGAACCTTGACCACCTTGTTTGTGGGTAGCGCGATCAACATCGCGATGATGAGGGGGTCCAAGTTGACCGGTCCGATCGAGTGGGGCAAAATATCGGTCCGCTCTCAATACGCGTTGTTCTCTCTGGCTGTCTCCTTCACATGGTTGATGGCCTTGATGGGATATATTCGATCCTCGGTGCGCTTGTTCTGGCATGTGATGGAGGTGTTTCGGGATAACTCCCCGTGGGCCTTTACTCACACGATCGGGTTTGCGGCCAACATGATGTCATTGAATGTAATGGCCTTCTGGTTGTTTGTGCTGTTTGTGTTCTGGCTGGGCGAACTGACCTCAAAACATGCTGTTGCCGAGGCGAGGAAGGAAATCGCCAAGAAACCCGCAATGGCCGGGGGTTCGGAGTAACCGTCAACCTCATTACTAATCTCTGGGGGCCGGTTCCATCCGGCCCCCAACTCTTACCCACAGGAGATCGACCGTGACTCAAGGGGTTTTGTCCGTCACAATTTTGCTATCCTCTGTTGTTTTGTTTTTGATAGGTTACTTCCTTCCAAGACTCCGGGGTATCATGATGGCCATCGGTTTCTACATGGTCATGACCGGAATCTTTGACACCTATTCAAACTGGCTTCCCCAGGTCGAAGGTAAGGTTCCCCTGCCCCCGCCAAAGATGGAGGCCGGTGCGGTGGACTCCATGCCCGTGGATAAATTGGCCGATATGGGTGAAAGCATTATTTTCGGAAAGGTCGGCGGGTTTGCCGAGCGCGGCATCGGTCCGGGGCAATGTCCGCTTTGCCATACCTTTAAGAAAGGTGATATCGGTGACCGTGCCCCGAACCTGATTGGGATTGCCGAACGGTCCGCGGAGCGGATCAAGGATCCAAAGTATCTTAAGCCCGATACGATCCAAACCGAGTCCTTTAAAGGAAGCGGGCGGGCCACAACCGCCGAGGAATATATCGCCGAATCTCACGTGTGTCCCTCCTGTTATGTGGTGTCCGGTTTTGGCACAAAAGGCACCAACGACAGAGAGAGCCCGATGCCGGCCATCCATAAGCCCCCGATCAGTTTAACGATCGACCAGCTGATCGCGGTGGATACCTGGCTGTTTTTCAGGGAAGGGAATACACCGCCCTCCGCGAAAGAGATTCGCGCGGCCTATGAAAAGTTTATCCCGGAATCCGAACGGCCCAAAGCGGGTGCCCCGGCAGCGGCTCAGGCAGCCGCCCCTGCCGGACCGCCTGTGGCCTTGGCCTCCGATACGCCGGAACAGATTGTAACGAAAATGGGCTGTTTCGCCTGTCACCAGATTCCGGGGATCGCCACCGCGAAATTCGGTGTGATCGGGCCACTGCTGATCGAGGGTCACAATGCGGCGAGGCGCATCGCCTCTCCGGAGTACCAGGCCCAGGTCAAGGCCGGGAAGGCCCATGCCAAAACGCCCAAAGAATATATCATGGAATCCATCGTAAATCCGAATGCGTTCATCGTTCCTCAGTTTGTTCAAAAAGCCACACCGGCCGTTTCGCCGATGATTCAGGATTTTGCCCAGAAATTCACTTACGGGGCATTGGAAAAGATGGCCGATTACTTATTGGCTCAGAATTGCGATCAAGCTAAAAAAGACGGTTTGAACGGACCCCCGCAGGAGTCGTTTGCGACGGTGTGCGGCGGTGGCGGTGGAAAATCGGCCTCAAAGTAATCGGGGCGGAACAATTCCATCAAGTTCAGTGAACATTACATGGTTCG
Source organism: Nitrospiria bacterium (assembly GCA_035498035.1). NCBI lineage: Bacteria > Pseudomonadati > Nitrospirota > Nitrospiria > Nitrospiria bacterium. The sequence goes on along the minus strand of DATKAN010000044.1, from coordinate 16,929 downwards.
AATGATTTGATCATTTCGGAGGTCAATGATGTGGATTCCGGGTGCAATGCCAATAGAATTACTTCTGATCATCACGGCGGTGGCGTTCATCTACGTCGGCGTAAACTATGCTTTGACGAAGATGGGCAAACGGATACCGGCCTTCCCCCAAGCCATCCTTATGTGGCTCGGAGCGTACTCGATCTTCAAGTTTGTGTTGTTCCCCCCTATACCGGTCGCCCTTCTTTATACCTATATGGGGTTGGTGACCCTGGTCGTTTTCCTCTTTATTTCTTCCACGGAGAAGGCATGGACCGAGTTTAAAAGACCCATCCTGAACACCGTCCTGGCAGTCAATCCGATTTACAAAGGGATCCGAACCGTGAGCTTTGTGGCTCTCCCTTTGCTCATCGGGTACGGGACGTACGATTTCAACGTCCCTAAGTATGACGAGCCGATCGACTTAAGGACGGTTCATCCGGCCCCGCCGGCCTCTGTCACGGTGCGCGGGCAAAACTTTACATTGCAGACCGCTCAAAATCCATTCAGGGTGGACGAAAACGGCAAATATCTTCCGGTGGGACAGGAAGCAAAATATTTCAAAATGAATCCGTTTGACCCCAATGCGCCGCCTTATATGAAGAATGTGAGAGACGGCGGAGCCATATTCTTCCAAAACTGTCACTTTTGTCACGGGGATAACCTGAACGGCCGCGGGATGTTTGCGTATGCATTTGTCCCGATCCCGGCGAACTTTTCGGATCCGGGCACAATTGCACAGTTGCAGGAAACCTTTGTGTTCTGGAGAATTGCCAAGGGGGGGCCGGGACTGCCGACCGAGGGTGCTCCATGGGCCTCCGCCATGCCGCCGTGGGAAGAGCATCTGACCACGGACGAGATCTGGAAAGTGAACATGTTTGAGTATTGGCATACGGAGTTCTTCCCCAGGACATGGGATTAGGCTTGGGTTTAATCATCCGTTGACGTGAAAGGGGCACGAGCGATGAACAGGATTTTATCTCTCTTGAGCTATAAGAAAGCGGTCGTGATGGGGGCCGTCACGGTGGCACTCGTTGCGGCCGGAAGCGTCGTCCTCACAATGGCCGAAACCAAGGACGAAAAGGCCGCCGCAAACGCCGGCCGCCCGGCGAAGCCGTCTCCGGCCGACGTCGAGGCCGGAAAGCAGATCTATTTTAAGAAATGCGTCTGGTGCCACGGCCCCGAGGGCGCCGGGGATGGACCCTCGGCCGATCGTCTATGGCCCAGGCCCCGGAATTTTAACGCGGGAACATTTAAGATCCGGCATACCGCGAGCGGCGAGCTTCCGACCGAGAACGACCTCTTCCTGACCGTGACCCATGGATTGCCGGGTTCCGCGATGCCTCCGTGGGAAGGGATATTGACCGACCAGCAGCGCCATCAAGTGGTTTCGTTCGTCATGACCAATCTTGTCAAGGATCGAAATTTTCAGGACACCGAAAATGAAGATTTTCATGTAATTGACTATGGCAAGCAGACCCCCACATCGGCCGAAAGTATTAAACGCGGTCAAGATGTGTTTATGAATAAGGGAAAATGTGTGGAATGCCACGGAAACGACGAGCGGGGAGACGGAAATAAAACCCAGAAGGATGAATGGGGCTTCCCGATCTTTCCGGCCGATTTGCACAAATGCTGGAACTTCCGCGGGAACCGTGAAGATCCTTATAATCCCCGGAACGTTTTCCGGGAAGTTTCGACCGGGTTGAACGGCACACCGATGCCATCCTTTGCCGATACTCTCACCCCCGAGCAGCGTTGGGACGTGGCGAATTTTGTGATATCCCTCTGTCCGAAGGAAAAAATCGATCCCCAGACCGTGCATCCGGCCATGAATGTGGTGGTGAGGTCTCACATTATCAAAGGCAACCTTCCGAGCAATCCGGATGACCCGATCTGGCAGAAAATTCCGAACCAATATATCGCGCTGGCCGGACAGATTACCCACAAACCGCGGAATTTCGTGCGCTTGGTCGATGATGTCTGGGTAAAGTCCGTTTTTAACGACAAGGAAATCGCCTGGTATTTTGAATGGGACGATCGGATCAAGAGCGTGGCCACGCCGGAGGCGCTGGCTCAGGCTGCCAGTTTCCAGGAAACCCCGCCGTCGGGACAGCCGATTGCATTGAGGGAATACCCGATGTTTAACGATGCGGTCGCAATCCAGTTCCCGGCCAAGTGGCAATCCCTTGTTCCACCGGAGAAACCGCGATTTATCTTTGGGGACACCAAAAATGCCGTCGATGTCTGGAAATGGGAAGCCGACGGGACGGTGAAGGAATACACCGGACACGGCTCCATGGGAGGCGATCTAAAACTGGATGCCCGCCCAACCCAGAACGTCAAGGCCATATTCTCCGAGTATAAAGACGGCCGGTGGCGGGTGATTCTGACGCGGGCCCTGACAACGGACGACAAGGATAACGGGGTCCAGTTTGAGAAAGGCCAGTACATCCCGACCGCGTTCTTTGTCTGGGACGGAAACAACGGCGACCATGGTTTGAAAACATCCATTTCAACCTGGTATTACACGATCCTCGAGCCGCCGACGCCGACGACGGCGTATATCTATCCCTTTATCGCGGTGATTGTGGTCTTTGGAATCGAGGGCTGGATCATCCGAAAGGCCAACGAGTCCAAGCAGAAGCGAAAATAAGAGCCGTTTGTTGGCTTTACTTGCAAAGGGGGTGACGCGCGTCACCCCCTTTTTGCATTTCGGGTGAATCGATACCGGCGGCGATCCGGATCTCCGATTTTTGGTGGGATTATTTTCCCGACCTACAATCGCGCGCCTTTACACGTCGGTGTCCTTGGGTTATAATACACCATTTTAATGGGATGGTGTCGGGATGATCCCGGTTGAAAAAGCGCGGTCGTTGATACTCGACCAGATCCAGCGGATGGGGACCGAGAAACTGGACCTTCTCCATTCCATGGGACGCGTGATGGCCGAAGCGGTGCTCTCGGGACGCGATCATCCGCCGTGGAACAGTTCCGCGATGGACGGGTATGCCGTCCGACATGCGGATGTTTTCGGAGCGTCCGAAAAAAAACCGGTTCGCCTCGGGGTGATCGAGGAGATCGCGGCGGGTTTCCTCCCGACCAAGAGCATCGGACCGGGCCAGGCCAGCCGGATCATGACCGGGGCGCCCGTGCCCGAAGGCGCGGACGCCGTGATTCGAGTCGAGGATACCCGCTTGGAAGGGGACTCCATCCAAATCCTGTGTCCCGCCGAACAAGGAGAAAATGTCCGCCTTCGCGGGGAGGATATTCAGGCCGGTCATGTGATGCTGGCCCAAAACAGTGTGGTGGGGCCGGCGGAGGTGGGACTGCTGGCCTCCCTGGGCCGGTCACAGGTCCTTGTTTATCAGCGCCCGCGCGTGGCGATATTGGCGACGGGAAATGAGCTGGCGGATTTCGACGAGGAATTGACCCCGAATAAAATCATGAACAGCAACGGGTATGCCCTGGCGGCTCAAGTGCTCGAAGCGGGGGGCGTGCCGGTCATTTTGGGGATTGCGAAGGATACCCGGGAGGATCTGCTCGGCCGCCTGACGCAGGGGCTGGGCGCCGATCTTCTGTTGATTTCGGGCGGCGTTTCGGTTGGGCTGTACGATTTCGTGAAGGATGTCCTGGAACAATTGGGCATCCGGATGGCCTTCTGGAAGGTCGCGATGAAACCGGGCGAGCCCCTGGCCTTCGGCAGCCTTCAAGCCAAACCCGTCTTCGGGCTTCCCGGAAACCCCGTTTCGACGATGGTGACCTTTGAGCAATTTGTCCGCCCGGCGCTTCGGAAGATGCAGGGGCACACAAGTTTGTTCCGTCCGGTCATCGAGGCGGTCCTGATGGAGCGGATCACCAAGAAGCCCGGGAAAACGCATTTCGTAAGGGCGGTGCTGAGAAAGGCGGGAGACCGGCACGAAGTCTGGACCACGGGGAACCAGAGTTCCGGGGTGCTGACCTCCATGGTCAAGGCCGACGGCCTGTTGATTTTCCCGTCGGAAGCCGCTGAGATGGAGAAGGGGCAGACGGTAAAGGTGCAGTGGCTTGATAAAGGGTCTTCTGGGCAATCCGTCCCGGGATACTGAGACCGGGGGGATGACCGCGCCATGACCAAAGATCGTCTGATCAAGGAGATGATCCTGAAGGCCTGGGAGAGGGCCTGCGAGGAGGGGAAGATCCGTTCCCGGCCCGATCCGGATAAAGTGGTCGTCGAGATTCCGAAGGAGACGGTTCCGGCCGATTTTGCGACGACCGTGGCGATGATGCTGGCCCCGATCGAGAGGCGGCCCCCACGCGAGATCGCTCAGGTGCTTCAAGATTGCCTCCGGAATGAGACGCAGAAGATTCTGGAGGATGTCCAACTCGCGGGTCCGGGTTATATCAATCTCACCTTAAAGCAGGATCAGTGGCGCCGGGTCTTGCCCGAGATCGAGGAGCAGGGGAAACGGTTCGGCCGCGTCGACTCGGGGAAGGGGCAATGGGTTCAGGTCGAGTTTGTCAGCGCCAACCCGACCGGCCCGCTGCATGTCGGTCACGGGCGGTGGGCCGCCGTGGGAAACGCCCTGGCCAACCTTCTGGAGGCGGCGGGGGATCGGGTCCATCGGGAATATTACAATAACGATTCCGGCCGCCAGGTGAAATTGTTGGGTTTGTCGGTCTATGCGCGATACCAGCAGATTCTGGGTCATCCGGTGCCCGATCCCGAGGACGGCTACCGGGGCGGATACGTTGCCGGGATCGCCCAAGGCCTGGCCGACCGCTACGGGGATCAATATCGGGGCCGAGGCGCCGAGGAGTGTCTTGAGTTCTTCACGCGGCATGCGCTGGAGGAGATGACGGGCGTAATCCGGGAGGACCTCTCGGCCTTCGGGATCACGTTTGACGACTGGTTCAGCGAGGCGTCACTCTATCAAAGCGGCGCCGTCCAAAACGCGTTGGACGAGCTCCGGGAAAAAGATTTTCTCTACGAAAAGGACGGCGCCCTTTGGTTTCGATCGACCCATTTCGGCGATGACAAGGACCGCGTGGTCCGGAAGGAGGACGGGGAGTTCACCTACCTGGCCTCCGATATCGCCTATCATCGGGACAAGCTCGCGCGCGGGTTCGATCTGTTGATCGACATCTGGGGCGCCGACCACCACGGCTACACGGCGAGGATGGAGGCGGCGGTCCAGGCGCTGGGCTATCCCAAGACGCGGCTCCGGATCCTGATCGGGCAGCTGGTCAAGCTGGTCCGGAACGGCCAGCCGGTTCCGATGTCGAAGCGGGCCGGGGAATTCGTGACCCTTCGCGATGTGGTCGACGAGGTGGGCAAGGACGCCGCCCTTTTCTTTTTCCTGATGCGGCGCCTCGACAGCCCGATGGATTTCGACCTGGAACTGGCCAAGCGCCAGTCCAACGAAAACCCGGTTTATTATGTCCAGTATGCCCACGCCCGTTTGTGCAGCGTCGGACGGCAGGCCGCGGAACAGGGCATTCGCCTGAAAGATCCAAAACAGGTCCGCCTCGATCTTTTAACGGAGCCGGAGGAGTTGAAACTCATGAAGCGTCTAGATGCTTTTCCGAAGCTGATCGAGGAGGGCGCGCGCGCCCTGGAACCGCATCGCCTGACGTTCTATCTCCTCGATCTGGCCGGCCTTCTGCACAATTATTATTTCAAACACCGGATCATCTCGGCGAACGAGGAGCTCACCCAGGCCCGCCTGTTGATGGTCGGCGCGGTTCGGACGGTGATGGCCAACGCCCTGGCGATCCTCGGCGTCACGGCCCCGGAGCGGATGTAGACCGGGGATTTACTCAGCGGGCACGGCGGGCGGGAGGGGAAGGCTCCATCCGGTTTGTCTGGTGAAAGCGAGGATCGGGCTTGGACCGGCCGAGCGCGGGGCGCGGGGGCATCGGAGGAGCGTAGCCCGCACGGGCCCCCGCTTAGGAACGGTGGCGACGTGAGCCCCTAAAAATATGAGCGGACGAAATAGATGAGTTTCACGGTCCTGGCCAAAGAGGGGGAGACGCGGGCCCGTTGCGGGCGCTTGGAGACCCCGCACGGCTCGATCCAGACTCCGGTCTTCATGCCGGTCGGCACGGCCGGAACGGTCAAGACCCTTTCCCCGGAGGAGCTGAAGGCGCTCGGCGTGGAAATCATCCTCGGGAATGCCTATCATCTCTATCTTCGTCCCGGGCATCAGCTCATCGCCGAATTGGGCGGGCTGCACCGCTTCATTTCCTGGGACCGTCCGATCCTGACGGACAGCGGCGGGTATCAGGTCTTCAGTCTGGCCGAGCTCTGCAAGGTGACGGAGGAGGGGGCGACCTTCCAGTCCCACCTGGACGGCTCGCTTCATTTTTTCTCTCCGGAATTCGTGATCGAGATTCAGGAGGCCCTGGGGGCGGACATCATCATGGTGCTGGACGAATGCCTTCCCTACCCCAGCAGCCGGGAAGCGACGCGCGATGCGCTCGACCGCACGATCCAATGGGCGCGGAGGAGCCGGCAGGCGCACCGGCGTCGGGATCAGGTCCTGTTCGGAATCGTTCAGGGCGGGTTCTATCCCGAGTTGAGGCGGGAGGCGACGCAGCGACTGCTCGAGGTGGGGTTCGAGGGCTACGCCCTGGGTGGGCTCAGCGTCGGAGAGACCCCTGCGATGATGCGGGAGGTGGTGGATCAGGTGGTACCGCTTCTTCCCGAAGAGCGACCGCGATATCTGATGGGGGTGGGAATGCCGGAGGACCTGCTGGAGTGCGTCATGCGGGGGGTCGACATGTTTGACTGCGTGATCCCGACGCGCCATGCGCGCACCGGATGGCTTTTTACCTCCTTCGGGAGGGTCGTCATCAAGAACGCGCAATATGCCCGGGACGAATCGCCCATCGACCCGGCCTGCGACTGCAGCACCTGTCGTCAATTCTCGCGGGCCTATCTGCGGCATCTTTTCATGTCCCAGGAGACCCTGGCGCTTCGCCTGAACACGATCCACAACCTGCACTACTATCTTCGGCTCATGGAGCAGATCCGTCAGGCGATTCGCGAAGGGCGGCTGATACAATACCGGGAAGAGTTTTACCGCATGCGTTGCGAAGCATAGTGCGCTGATTCATAATTACGGCGACGTCTTATCGAAAATATACAGCGCGGAGTTCATCTCCGCGCGGAGACAAGCTCCGCGCTGTGGGAATCGAAATAATCGGATTAAAAGGAGGGATGAACGAATGGATATCTTCTCAACGTTGGCGTGGGCGCAAGATCCGGGAGGGGCCCCCGCGGCGGTTCCGTCGGCCGGACCCGGAGGGATGGTGGTCTCTTTCCTGCCGTTTGTCCTGATTTTCGTCGTGTTCTATTTTCTTTTGATCCTTCCCCAGCAACGCAAGCAGAAAAAACACAAGGCCTTGCTGGAGGCGCTGAAGAAGGGCGATCGGGTGTTGACCACCGGGGGCCTGCTGGGAACCGTGGCCGCCCTGAATAAAAACGTCGTCACGATCCAGATCGCGGACAATGTCCGGGTCAAAATCCGGCGGGAGTACATCGCGGAACTTCAGGAGGAGCCGGAAGAGGCTTCCTGATATCCGCCTCCCGCGAAGGAGATACCGGGGAGGGAAGTCTGGGAGATCGCAGGCGGCGCGAGACCGATTCATTCACAAGGAGAGGATGCCTGACGTGAAACGAGGAATTCGAGGACGACTGTTGCTGTTGAGCTTGACCGTTTTGATTTCGATCGTATACTTTTTGCCCTCCACCCCCGTCTTTCAACAAATGCCGGACTGGTGGAAAAAATATCTGCCCAGCCGCGGGGTCACGCTGGGGCTCGACCTCCAGGGAGGGATCCACATGGTGCTGGAGGTGGAGGAGGACAAGGCGGTCGAAAACCTGGTGGAAAGGACCGCTTCGTCCATTAAAGATCTTCTGAACGAAAGCAAGCTTCCGGCGGATTCGGTCAAGAGGACCGGGCCTTCGGAGCTGACCGTGACCCTTCCCGGGCCGGACAAGAAGGCCGACGTCGCGAAAAAAATCGAGGCCAACTTCCCGAACTTCGTTTCACGGGAGACCCCCGGAAACGACCTGGTTTACTCGCTTCGGGAGGGCGAGGTGACGCGGATCAAGGATACCGCGACCACCCAGGCGCTCGAGACGATCCGCAACCGGATCGATCAGTTCGGCGTGACCGAGCCGTTGATTCAGCGACAGGGGCCCAAGCAGATCGTGATCCAGCTTCCGGGGGTGAAGGACTCCAAGCGGGCGAAGGAGCTGATCGGAAAGACGGCCTTGCTGGAATTTAAGCTTTTGGACGAAGACAGCCCGGTCGGCCGCACCCTTCCGGTCTCCATCACCCCGCAGAATGAAGAAACCTTCATGGCCGAATACGCCGGCAAGGTTCCGGAAGGCGACGAGCTGTTGTTCGAGCGGAACGTCGACAAACAAACCGGCGAGGTCCGGAAGCGACCCTATCTGATCAAGAAACGAACATTGATGACCGGGGACGTGTTGACCGACGCGCGCGTGAGCATCGGGCAGTTCAACGAGCCCTACGTCTCGATCACCTTTAACGGCGTCGGCGCCCAGCAATTCGAGAAGATCACGGCCGAGAACGTGAAGAAACGTCTGGCGATCATCCTGGACGACAACGTCTATTCGGCCCCCGTGATTCAGGATCGAATCGCCGGCGGAAGCGCGCAGATCACCGGGAGCTTCACCACCCAGGAGGCGAACGACCTGGCCATCGTCCTGAGGGCCGGGGCGCTTCTGGCTCCCGTCCGCACGCTCGAGGACCTCACGGTGGGTCCTTCGCTGGGCCAGGACTCGATCCGGATGGGAATTCAGGCCACCGTCCTGGCGGGAGTGATGGTCGTCTTGTTTATGATGGTTTATTACCGTCTCGCGGGCGTCGTCGCGGATATGGCCCTGATCCTGAACCTGATCGTCTTGATCGGCGCCCTGGCGGCGCTCAACGCCACCTTGACTCTTCCGGGCATTGCTGGCATTATTCTCACCATCGGAATGGGCGTGGATTCGAATGTCCTGATCTTTGAGCGGATCCGCGAGGAGCTCCGGCAGGGCAAGCCGGTCCGTCTGGCCGTGGACGGCGGCTACGACAAGGCCTTCCTCACGATCGTGGATTCCCACGTCACGACCCTGATCACCGCGACGGTGCTCTTCCTGTTCGGCACGGGCCCGATTAAGGGGTTTGCGGTCAGCCTCAGCCTGGGCATCGCGATCAACCTGTTCACGGCCCTGGTGGGAACCAAGGTGGTCTTTGACTTTGTGAACAGCCGCTGGAAGCTAGCACGGCTGAGCATTTAAACTAAGCGAGGATCAGGCTTGGCCTGTCCGAGCGCGGGGTTTGGGGGCATCGGAGGACCGGCTTTATGTGTCGCCGCACGGCCCCCGCTGATAAATAGGAGCCTGCATGTTCGAAATCTTGGGAAAAACGAATATCGATTTCATCGGCAAACGGAATTATGCGTTTATCTTTTCCGGCATCCTCGTCGTGCTCGGGCTTTTTACCGTCGTGCAGATCGGTCGCGGTCGGGCAAACCTCGGCATCGACTTTGCGGGCGGCACCGCGGTCCAACTCAAATTCGAGCAGCCGATCCAGATCGACGACGCCCGCCGGGTGCTGTCGACGAACGGTTTTCCGGACGCCGAGCTTCAGCAGTTCACGAACGGAAACAGGCTGCTGGTCCGGGTGAAGCAGCAGAACACGATTCAGGAGGATGCGGCCAACCGGATCGTCCAGGTGTTTGAAAAAGAGTTCTCGACGAACAAGTTCGTGGTGGACAGCAGCACGGCCATCGGTCCCACGATCGGACAGGAACTTCAGAAAAAGGCCATCGTCGCCGTCCTCTTCTCGATGATCGGCATCATCCTGTACATCGCGGTGCGTTTCGAGTTCCGTTTCGGGATCGCGGCCGCGATCGCGACGTTTCACGACGTCCTGGCCGTCCTGGGCGTGCTCTTTCTCGTCAACAAGGAAATCACCCTGCTCATCGTGACGGCCCTGCTGACGCTGGCCGGTTACTCCTTGACGGACAAGGTCGTGGTTTTCGACCGGATCCGTGAAAATCTGAAGTTTCGCCGCCGGGAGTCGTTGGAGCAGGTGATCAACGGCGGGATCAACCAGGTGCTCAGCCGGACCATTGTGGTTTCGTTGACCGTCGTCCTCGTGCTGGTCGCGCTGTTCTTCTTCGGGGGAGAGGTCATCCATGATTTTTCCTTCGCGCTCCTGGTGGGCGTCATTGTCGGGAACTACTCCTCCATCTTTGTGGCCAGTTCGATCCTGGTGGTCTGGAAAGGAAGCGGGGGAAGACTGCTCAAACGCGCCTGAGGAGGGCCTTGATGACGGACGGCGTGCCCGTGTCGGGGAGACTGCGGGATCAACGACTGCCGAAGATACTGACGGACCTGCAACGGCAAAAGAAGACCGGGGTGCTTCTCGTCTGGCGGAACGATCAGCACAAATCGCTCTTCATCAAAGACGGCGACATTATTTTCGCGACCTCCAAATACCGGGACGACTGGCTGGGAGAGGCGCTGCTCAAAGCCGGCCGGATCTCCTTTAATCAGTACGAGGTCGCTGCCGAAGTGACGGGCAGGACCCGGAAGCGCTTCGGGACGGTCCTGGTCGAGCAGGGTGTGCTCACCGCCAAGGACCTCTTCACCGCGGTCAGCTCTCAGGTGAAAGATATCATATTGAGCCTTTTCACCTGGCTGGACGGGGAGTATCGGTTCGAAGAGGGCCCGCTGCCGACCCAGGAGATCATTACCCTTAAAATGAGCACGGGGAACCTCATCCTGGACGGCATCCGCCGGATCAATGACTTTGTCCGTCTTCGCAACGAGCTCCCGCCTTTGAGCACGGTATTGCAGATCACCACGGATCCCCTCGTTCTTTTTCAGGACATCGATCTGAAGGAAAGGGAGCGGAGGCTTTTAATGCAGATCGACGGTAAAAACACCATTCACGAGATCTTCGCCGCCTCCGAACTCCCGGCGTTTGAGACCCTGAAACTTCTCGCCTATTTTCTTTCGATCGGTCTGGCCGAAGTCGTCGCCACCCATCCTGCGGAGAAGCCCTCCGTTCAGGCGGCCCCGGAGCCCGCGCGGGAACCCCGGAGGGAGGCCCCTTCTTCCCCATCCCCCGATCTCCACGGAGCCGTAAAATCAGGGCCTGGACTCGAAGAACAACTCTTGGAAGAAGTTAAACAGGAGCAGCAGGAAGCGGTTGTGGAGGGTCGCGAACAGATTTTCAAATCGGAGGAGACTTCGACGGACACCCGGGAGGCTCAGAAGACCAAACAGAAGATCAGACAGGCCTACGAATCCCTCCAGCACCAGGATTTTTATCAAGTGTTGGGCTTGGAGAAAACGGCGACGGGGGATCAGATCAAACGGGCCTATTTTCACCTGGCCAAGGAGTACCACCCCGACCGGCATTTCCAGGCCGGACTGGAAGAGCTCACCCCCCAGCTCGAGGCGCTCTTCCGGGCCATTAAGGAGGCGTACGACACGCTGCTGATGGACCGAAGGCGGCAGGATTACGACACGAATTTGGCGATGAAAAAAGCGAAGGGGCGGGAGGAGGCCGCCGGCGCGTCGCATGATGCGCAGGCCCTGTCCGGACAGCAGGCCCTCCGGAAAGGCGATTTCAAGACGGCCGCTTATTTTTTTGAGGCCGCCGTCAAGGCCGCGCCGGCGCAGGCCAGTTATCACGCGCTGTTGGCCAAAACCCTGGCCCAGGTCCCGGGCCGTCAGCGCGACGCCGAAACCCATTTCAAGAAGGCGATCGAGCTCGATCCATCCGGGGTCGATCATTATCTCGGGCTGGGTCTGCTGTATAAAAAGAGCGGTATGACCCAGCGGGCCCAGCGCCAGTTCGAAGAAGCCCTGATCTGGGACCCGGAGAACAAGACGGCGAAGGAAGAGCTCCGGCAACTCTCCAGGTAGGTCCGTTCCCTTCCGATTTCCTTCCAGATCCGGTATTTTCCCCTCCCATCCCGGAGTCCGTCGCGGTTTGACAAACCGGGGCCGTTGGCCCTATGATAGGGCTGTTATGTCGACGGTAAATCCGTAAAGCGAGCGCAATCCCCGCCTGGAAGGGCGGGGTTAGCGAGCAAAAAATGGATATTTTTTCAACTCGGATCGAAGAATCCCCGGCTGGAAAGCCGGGGTTCTTCAATTCCAAACAATGGGTCGAGCGGCCGGGGGACGGAGAGGCGCATTCGCGGCTGATGGGGGCGCTTGGGCTTCAACCCGCCACGGCTTCCGTCCTCATCAACCGGGGCATACGCACGCCGGAGGCGGCGCGATCGTTTCTCGACCCGTCGGTCTCGGACCTGATCGATCCCTTGCGCTTGAACGCGATGGATCGGGCGGTATCACGGATTCGCGCGGCGATCCGGCGGTCGGAGCGCGTGGTGATTTACGGGGACTATGACGTGGACGGCGTGACCGCGACCACTCTCTACCTCGATCACTTCAAACGGCAGGGCCTGGAGGCCGGTTTCTACATCCCCGATCGCCTGAGGGAGGGTTACGGGCTAAACGAAGCGGCGATACGCGCCCTCCATGACAGGGGGACGACGCTGTTGATTACCGCCGATTGCGGCACCACGTCGGTCGAAGAGATCCGCCGGGCCCGTTCCTTGGGAATGGACGTGATCGTGACGGACCACCACGAGGTTCCGGACGAGCTTCCGCCCGCCACGGCGCTTCTCAACCCGAAGCGGGAGGACGCCGGGTATCCCGAGAAGGGTCTGTGCACGGCCGGGCTGACCTACAAGGTGATCCAGGCCCTGACGGGAAGCGTTCCCTCCGACGGACTGGACCTGGTCGCCCTGGGAACCATCGCGGATGTCTCTCCCATGACGGGCGAGAACCGCTACCTGGTCAAGGAAGGCTTGAAACAACTGACGGAGGGCCGCCGGCCCGGCATTCGGGCGTTGAAGGAGGCGGCCGGGCTTCCCGAAGCGCCGGTCAAGGCCGGGACGGTCGGTTTCACCCTCGCCCCCCGGATCAACGCCTCGGGACGGCTGACGGACGCGGGGGAGGCGGTCCGTCTCCTCACCACGCCGTCGCCGGATGAGGCCCGCCGGATCGCCCAGTCCCTGAATCTTCAAAACCGGCAGCGGCAGGAGATCGAGGAAAAGATCCTGGCGGAGGCCTGCGCCCGCGTGGACTCGGAGGTTGATTTTCAGAATGACGGCTGCATCGTTCTCGCCTCGCGTGGGTGGCATCCGGGCGTGGTCGGGATCGTGGCGGCCCGGTTGGTGGAACGGTATTACCGTCCGGCCGTCCTCCTCGCGATCGACTCCGACGGCCTGGCGAAGGGATCGGCCCGGAGCATCGCGGGGTTTCATCTGGTCGATGGGTTGAGGCGCTGCGGGGAGGTCCTGATCCGCTTCGGCGGGCACTATTCCGCCGCGGGTTTGACCCTTCGGGAGGAACGGATCCCGGCCTTGCGGGAACGCCTGTCCTCCGTCGCGCGCGAATCGCTCAAGCCCGACGACCTCCTGCCGAAGCAATACATCGACGCATCGGTCGAATGGGAGGAGCTGACCCCGGGGCTGGTGGGCGAACTGGAAAGCCTGGCCCCCTTCGGGCCGGCCAATCCGGAGCCGACGCTGCTCCTCCGGGGCCTGATCCCGGTCGGCCCACGGATCGTCGGCGCCAACCACCTGAAATTCTCCGTTCGCAAACGACCGGGGGGATCCGGATCCCCGTCCGGCGCCTTGGTCGACGCCATCGGGTTTCGGATGGGCGATCGGATGGGCCTGTTCCGGAACGGCGCCGCGCTGGACCTGGCCTTCACCCCGGAACGGAATATATGGCAGGGTCGGGAGCGGCTCCAGCTGCGCGTCAAAGACCTCCGGCTCGCGGGAGGCGCCTGACATGGCGTTTCGGCTCCGGCAGACGGAACTGGTTTCCGTGCATTCCATCATTCAATCGCTGCGGCAGTATAATCCCCAGGCCGACGTCCAGCCGATCCAGGAGGCGTATGATTTTTCGGCCAAGGCCCATTCCGGCCAGAAGCGGGAGTCGGGCGAACCCTTTCTCCAGCATCCGCTCCAGACGGCCCGGATCATCGTCGATCTCAAACTGGACGTTCCCTCGATCGTGGCCGCTCTGCTCCACGACACCATCGAAGACACCGGGATCCCGCCGGCCGAGCTGGAGCAACGCTTCGGAAAAGAAGTGGCCTACCTGGTCGACGGCGTCACCAAAATCGGGAAGATCCAGTTCAAGACCCACGAGGAGAAGCAGGCCGAGAACTTCCGCAAGATGTTGCTGTCGATGTCGGAGGACATCCGGGTCATCCTGATCAAGTTGGCCGACCGCCTCCACAACATGCGGACGCTTCATTATCTACCCGAGGAAAAACGGAAGCGTATCGCGCAGGAAACGCTCGACATCTACGCCCCGCTGGCCAACCGGCTCGGAATCGGCTGGATGCGGACGGAGCTGGAGGATCTCTGCCTCCGCTACCTCAAGCCCGAGGTGTTCGACAACCTGACCAAGAAGGTGGCGCAGCGGCAGGAGGTGCGCGACGCCTACATCCAGGACATCATCAAGATCATCCAAAAAAGCCTGACCGAATACGGTTTCAAGGGCCAGGTGCTGGGCCGCTCCAAGCATCTGTTCGGGATCTACCAGAAGATGGAGCGCCAGGGCATCCCGTTCGAGGAAGTGTACGACCTGGCCGCGGTCCGGATCATCACCGACACCAAGATGAACTGTTACGCCATCCTCGGAATGATCCATTCCCTCTGGCGGCCCGTGCCGGGACGGTTCAAGGATTACATCGGGGTGCCGAAATCCAACGGATATCAATCCCTCCACACGACGGTGGTCGGTCCGAAGGGGTTTCATGTCGAATTTCAGATCCGGACCGAGGAGATGCACAAGGTGGCGGAGGAGGGCATCGCGGCTCACTGGAAATACAAGGAAAAGGGCCAGATCGATCAGAAGACCGACCGGGTCTTCGGGTGGTTGCGTCAACTGGTCGAGTGGCAGCAGGACCTGGCCGACAACCGGCAGTTCATGGATTCGGTCAAGATGGACCTTTTTCCCGATGTCATCTACGTCTTCACGCCCAAGGGGGATGTCAAGGAGCTGGCGAAGGGGGCCTGTCCGCTCGACTTCGCCTACAGCGTCCATACCGAGGTCGGAAACCACTGCACCGGAGCCAAGGTCAACGGCAAGCTGGTCCCGCTTCGCTTCGTCCTGCACAGCGGGGACTCCGTCGAGGTCACGACCTCCCCGAATCAAACCCCCAGCAAGGATTGGCTGAAGTGGGTCCGGACGGCGCGGGCCAAGGCCAAGATCAAGCACTGGATCAAGACCGAGGAGCGGATCCGGAGCCTGGAAGTGGGAAAGAAACTGCTCGAGCGGGCCCTGCAACGCCACCACCTGAGCTCCACCGAGCCCTTCAAGCCGGAACATCTGAACGCGCTGACCAAGGACTTCGGGATCGCGACCCCCGAGGATCTGCTGGTCGCGATCGGGTACGGACGGATCACGACCGAGCAGGTGATCCGCCGCCTTCAGCCCGCGGCGACCGTGAAGGAAGGCCTGGCCGACAAAATCATCCGGAGGATCGGGGGCCGTCCGAGCGGGGTGAAGATCAAGGGGATCGGCGACCTGCTGGTCCATCTCTCAAAGTGCTGCAACCCGGTTCCGGGCGACCCGATCATCGGTTTCGTCACGCGGGGCCGCGGGCTGTCGGTGCACACGTTGGACTGTCCCAACATCGACGAGCTGGACTACGACAAGGACCGGATCGTGGAGGTGGCGTGGGACACGAAGGAGGCCGCGTCCTATTCCGTGAAGATCGGCGTGGTGACGGTCGACCGGCCGGGCATGCTGGCCTCGGTCTCGGCCGCGATCACCTCGGCGAAGGCGAACATCAGCCATGCCGACATCACGACCACCGCGGACCGGCGGGCGATCCTGAACTTCGTGGTGGAGATCCTGAACGCCGCCCATCTCGAAAAGGTCTTGAAGGGCATCGAGAAGGTCGACGGCGTCGTCCAGGCCAAGCGGGTCCGGGGCGGAGGGCCCGCGGGTTAAAACGCGACCGTCTGGCCCACCCGGAGGTGCTCCCGCGAGGCCACGCCGGAAATCACCTCCAGCACGTAGAGGCATTCAGCCGCCGGCCCATAGACCGGGCAGGGATCCAGCTTGCAGGGCGGGACCTGATATTCGATATGGATGATCCGCTTCCGTTCGTCCATCCAGACCATGTCCAGCGGGATCAGGGTGTTCTTCATCCAGAAGCGGTAGAGCCCGGGCCGATCGAATACGAACAGCATCCCGCGGTCCTCCGGCAGGGCGGCGCGAAACATCAAGCCGAGGGCCCGCGTCTCCTCCGTTCGCGCGACCTCGACCCGAAGGGCCTTTCCGTCGGGGAGGGTCAGGGGGACCGTGGAAGGCGCGGGCTCCTGGGCCCGGGCCGCGGCCACCGCCGCCAGGAGGAAGATGACGGAAAGAAATTTCCTCATTCCCGGAGTATGCGATACCGATTCTGAAATGTCAACCGACGCTTCTTTCTTGACAATCGCAACGGCGGCGTGGTACTAGAAATCGTCGGCGTATCTGTCAAAGGGATAGGTCAAAGAGGAGGAGGCCCCACGATGAGAACTTCCGTACATTTGGTTTGGACTGTCATGGCGATCGGGCTTCTGGGCCTGCCGTTCCCGCCGGCGATGGCCCAGCCGCTGCAACCGGGCTCCCGGTCGCCCCTGGCGGCGCAAGCCACCGACCTCGGCCGCGCGCCCGTAGACCTTCCCCTCGGGATCGTGGTCGGCCTCGAGCTGCGCCATAAAGCGGCCCTGGAGGCCTTCATTGCGGATGTTTCCAACCCCGCCTCGCCGAATTTTCAGCATTTCCTGAGCCAGGAAGAGTTTAATGATCGGTACGGG